>NZ_VRUT01000049.1:0-30123 GCF_008039465.1 Methylobacterium sp. WL120
AGGTCGGCCGACGCGGTGACCTGGGTGCCGATCTCGGCGACCGACGCCGAGAGCTCCTCGGTCGCCGCCGCGGCCGGCAGCATCGCGCAGATCGTCGGGCTGATCTCGCAGATCGCCGACCAGACCAACCTGCTCGCCCTCAACGCCACCATCGAGGCGGCCCGCGCGGGCGAGGCCGGACGCGGCTTCGCGGTGGTGGCCCAGGAGGTGAAGTCGCTGGCCGGCCAGACCGCCCGGGCGACCGAGGAGATCACGACCAAGGTCGTCGAGATCAGCGCCTCCACCGACGCCTCGGTCCAGGCGATCACCGGGATCACCGACGTGATCCGCCGGCTGGCGCGGATCGGCGGCGACATCGCCGCCGCCGTCGAGGAGCAGGGCGCGGCGACCGGCGAGATCGCCCGCACCACCGCCCAGACCTCGGCCGGCACCCGCGCGGTCTCGGAGCATATCGGCGGCGTCAGCGAGGCGGCCGGCACCGCCAGCTCCGGCTCCGCCCAGGTGCTCGCGGCGGCGAGCGCCCTGTCGAGCCAGGCGGGCGACCTGCGCGGCGCCGTCGATCACTTCCTGGCCGGCGTGCGGGCGGCCTGAGGCCCGCCCGGCCCTGCTCGGAGCCGCCAAAGGAAAAGCCCGCCCCCTCGTCGAAGGGGGCGGGCTTTCTTCGTTTCGGGAGCCCGCGTCGGCGGCTACGGAACGTGGATCACCATCGCGGTGAAGGGATGCACGTAGGCCTGGAGCATCACCAGGCCGCCGACGAGGCAGGCCAGCGCGATCGAGTGCCAGAACACGAAGCGCAGGATCTTGCCCTCCTGGCCGAAATAGCCGGTGGCGGTGGAGGCGACGACGATCGACTGGGCGTCGATCATCTTGCCCATCACGCCGCCCGACGAGTTCGCCGAGGCCATGAGCACGCCCGAGAGCCCCAGCTGCTCCGAGGTGATCTTCTGGAGCCCGCCGAAGAGGACGTTCGACGCCGTGTCCGAGCCGGTCAGCGCGACGCCGAGCCAGCCGAGCAGGGTGCCGAAGAACGGGTAGAGGATGCCGGTTCCGGCGAAGGCTAGGCCGAGCGTCGCGTCGACGCCGGCGTAGCGGGTGAGCACGCCGAGCGCGAGCATCGCCGCGATGGTGACGAGCGAGTAGCGCAGCACCCAGATCGTCTCGACGTAGGCGGTGACGAGGCGCAGGGGCGAGAACCGCATGATCGCGCCGGAGATCAACGCCGCGATCAGCACGCCGGTGCCGGTGTAGGACATGTAGGTGAACAGGAAGACGGCGCCCTCCGGGTGGGCCTTGGCCACCACCGGCGGCACCTTCATGATCACGTTGTGCAGGCCCGGCACCTCGTACTTCCAGGTGAAGATCGGGTTCACGATGGCCTTGAACCAGCCGGTGCCCCAGATCGCCACGACCACCGACAGGATGACCCACGGCAGCCAGGCGAGCGCGATCTCCGACGACGAGGCGGTGCGGCCGGTGGAGACCGGCGCGCGCGGCAGGTCGGACGGGACGCCGGCGCCCAGCGCCACGGGCCGGGGCTCGCCGTAGCCGATCGACGGGTCGTTGCCGCGGAGCGCCGGCGAGGTCCAGATCGCGGCCGGCTTCCAGACCTTCAGGAACAGCACCAGCGCGCCCATCGCGGCGATCGAGGCGCCGATGTCGACGATCCACGGGTTGACGTAGTTCGAGATGCCGAACTGGGCCGCCGCGAAGGCGCCGCCGCAGATCAGGATCGCCGGCCAGACCTGGATCATGCCGCGGAAGCCCGCGAACACCCAGATCAGCCAGAACGGCACGATCAGCGAGAACACCGGCAGCTGGCGGCCGATCATCGCGCCCAGCACGTAGGGGTCGTAGCCCGTCACCGAGGCCAGGCCCTGGATTGGGGCGCCGAGCGCGCCGAAGGCCACCGGCGCGGTGTTGGCGATGAGCGAGAGGCCGGATGCGGCCAGCGGCGAGAAGCCGAGCCCGATCAGGATCGCGCCGGTGACCGCCACCGGCGTGCCGAACCCGCCCGCGCCCTCGAAGAAGGCGCCGAAGGCGAAGGCGACGAGCAGCAGCTGCAGCCGCCGGTCGCTGGTGATGCCGGCCACCGATTGCTGGAGGGTCGCGAACCACCCCTTCTCCACCGTCAGCCGGTAGAGGAAGATGACGTTGAGGATGATCCAGCCGATCGGGAAGAAGCCGGTCACCATCCCGAGCAGGGAGGCGCGGGTCGCGAGGCCCACCGGCATGCCGAAGGCGACGACGGCGATGGCGAAGGCCAGGATCAGGGCGAGGACGGCGGCGACGTGGGCCTTGACCCGGCCGCTGGCGATCATGGCGAGCAGCGCGATCACCGGCACGGAGGCGGCGAGCGTCGACAGCCACGGGTTGCCGAACGGATCGTAGACCTGATTCCAGGTTTGGACGGGTTCCACGGGCGTAGTCCTCCGATGGCCCGGGTTGATCCGCGGGCCGTTGGAGGCGGTGCTAGCAGAGCGGCGAATCCGGCTCAACGCCGAGAGATAATGTATTCAGAAGGTGTTGCGCGCCGGTTGCTCGTTCAGCGAGACCCTGTCGCCCGGGCGGCAGGACCCGGCCGCGCGCGAATGCGCGGCCGGTCCGTGTCAGACCAGCATCCCCATCGGGCTCTCGATCAGGCCCTTGAAGGCCGCGACAAGCTCGGCCCCGAGCGCCCCGTCGAGCACGCGGTGGTCGCAGGAGAGCGTCGCGGTCATCACCTGGGCGACGGCGGGGGCGCCGTCCTTGACCACGATCCGCTTCTCGCCGGCGCCGACCGCCAGGATCGAGGATTGCGGCGGGTTGATCACCGCGGTGAAGTGCTTGATCCCGAACATGCCGAGGTTCGACACCGAGGTGACGCCGCCCTGGTACTCCTCCGGCTTCAGCTTCTTGGCGCGGGCGCGAGCGGCGAAGTCCTTCATCTCGTTGGAGATGGTGGACAGCGTCTTCTCGTCGGCCCGGCGGATGACGGGCGTGAACAGGCCGCCGTCGATCGCCACCGCGACGCCGACCTCGGCGTGCTTGAAGCGCAGCACCCGGTCCTCGGCCCAGACCGCGTTGGCCATCGGCACCCGGGTCAGGGCGAGGCCCATCGCCTTGATGACGAAGTCGTTGACCGAGAGCTTGAACAGCGGCTTGCCGTCCTTGTCCTTGGCCGCGCTCTTGTTGAGCTGCTCGCGCAGCGCCATCAGCGCGTCGATCTCGCAATCGACGGTCAGGTAGAAGTGCGGCGCCACCTGCATCGCCTCGGTGAGGCGCTTGGCGATGGTCTTGCGCATGCCGTCGAGGGGCACTTCCTCGTAGCTGTCCTTGGCGTAGAAGCCGCGGACCTGGTCGGTAGTGAGGCCGGCGGCCCTGGTCGCGGGCGCCGCCTTCGGCGCTGCGGCCTCCGGCGCCTTCGCGGCCGCTTGCGGGGCCGCCGTGGGGGCCACCTTGCCGGTGCCGGCCGCCTTGGCTGCGCGCACGTCGCGCTCGATCACCCGGCCGCGCGGGCCCGAGCCCTGGACGGCGGAGAGGTCGATCCCCTCCTGCTTGGCGATGCGGCGGGCGAGCGGCGAGGCGAAGACGCGCTCGCCCGAGCCGCCCTGCGGGGCGGCGTCCGCCTTGGCGGCGGGCTGGGCCCCGTCCGGGGCCTCGTTCACCCGCGCGTAGGACATGTGCCCGCCGCCGGGCGTGGCGTTCTCGTTCGCCGACGACGCGTCGGCCTTGGGCGCCTCCGCGGGGGTGGCGGCAGGGGCCGAGCCGCCCGCCTGGACCCCGGCCGGATCCTCGCCGTCGATGGCGATCACCGCGATCAGGTCGTTGACCGGCACGTCCGCGGTGCCCTCGGGCACGACGATACGCGCGAGCACGCCCTCGTCGATCGCCTCGACCTCCATGGTCGCCTTGTCGGTCTCGATCTCGGCGAGCACGTCGCCTGACTTGATCGCGTCGCCCTCCTTCTTGAGCCACTTGGCGAGGTTGCCCTTCTCCATCGTCGGCGAGAGGGCGGGCATCAGGACGTTGACGGGCATGGCTTCAGGTCTCGTCCGTGGGCAGGGAGGGAGCGTCGGGTTCGGCGCGGGGTTCGGCGAAAGGGTCGGCCGAGGGGTCGGCCGAGGGGTCGGCGAAGGGAAACAGGTCGTCGAGCGGGAACGGAACCGCGTCGAAGGGCGGCAGGGCCACGGTCTCGCCGCGCGCCACCGTGCCGAGCAGCAGCCACTGGGAGCCGGCGAGCGCGAAGGCTTCGAGCACCCCGTCGGCAGGATCGAGCAGCCACAGGTGTCCGACGCCGGCCTCCGCGTAGATGCGGCGCTTCGGGCCGCGATCGAGCCGCGCGGTGGCCGGCGACAGGATCTCGCAGACCCAGTCCGGCGCCGTCTCGACGAAGGCGGTTTTGGGCTCGGCCGGCAACCGCTCGCGGCGCCAGCCGGCGAGGTCGGGGACCACCACCTGCACGCCGAGGTGGAGTTCGGGCTCGACCATGAAGATCCAGCCGCCCGGCCCGCCGCGCCCGCGGCCGAAGGGTGCGTTCAGCTCCGTGGCCAGGCCCACCGCCGCCATCGCATGGCGCGGCCGCGGCCGCGGATGCGTCTCCAGCGACCCGTCGACGATCTCGGCCACGCGATCGGCCGGAACGGCCTCCAGGTCGGCATAGGTGGCGACACGCAGTGCGGGCTCGGCCATGCGCTCGGGCCCCGCTAGTTCAGGCCGCCGGGATCGAGGCCCTCGGCCTCCCACCCCGCGCGGATGCGGTCGAACGCCTCCTCTTCCGACATGTCGGTTTCCAGGGCGTAGGCACGGGCCGCCTGCCGGGCGAGGTCGACCATCAGGCGGCCCCAGGTGGCGGGGTCGTCGAAGGACCGGCGCAGCGCCACGCTGACTGCCCCGTCGACCACGGCCGCGCGCAGCACCTCGATGCCGCCCTGTTCCAGGGCGTCGGGCGGGATCTCGAGGGCTTGGAAGGATTCACTCATACCACGTCATGACCCGTCGATCGGCCCGGTTCCGCCCTCAGGCGCGAAGGCGGATCGCATTCACCGGTAGCAGACGGCCTTGGCCGCCTCGACGACCTCGGCGACGTTGGGCAGCGCCAGCTTCTCGAGGTTGGCCGCGTAGGGCATCGGCACGTCCTTGCCGGTGACGCGCAGCACCGGCGCGTCGAGGTAGTCGAACGCGTCGACCATCAGGCGGGCCGAGATCTCGGCGCCGATGCCGCTCTGCGGGAAGCCCTCCTCCACCGTGACGCAGCGGCCGGTCTTCTTCACCGATTCGAGCACCGTCTCGGTGTCCATCGGGCGGATCGTGCGCAGGTCGATCACCTCGGCCTCGATGCCCTGGTCGGCCAGGATCTGCGCCGCCTTGAGGGCGTAGGTCATGCCGATGGCGAACGAGACGATGGTCACGTCCGTGCCGGCGCGATGGATGCGGGCCTTGCCGATCGGCAGCACGAAGTCGTCGAGCTTCGGCACCGGGAAGGTCTGGCCGTACAGGATCTCGTTCTCGAGGAAGATCACCGGGTTCGGGTCGCGGATCGCGGCCTTGAGCAGGCCCTTGGCGTCGGAGGCGGTGTAGGGCGCGATCACCTTCAGGCCGGGCACGTTCGAGTACCACGCCGAATAGTCGTGGCTGTGCTGGGCGCCGACGCGGGCTGCCGCGCCGTTGGGGCCGCGGAACACGATCGGGCAACCGAGCTGGCCGCCGGACATGTAGAGGGTCTTGGCCGCCGAGTTGATGATGTGGTCGATCGCCTGCATGGCGAAGTTGAAGGTCATGAACTCGACGATCGGCTTCAGGCCGGACAAGGCCGCGCCGACGCCGATGCCGGCGAAGCCGTGCTCGGTGATCGGGGTGTCGACCACGCGCCGCGCGCCGAATTCCTGCAGCAGGTTCTGCGTGACCTTGTAGGCGCCCTGGTACTCGGCGACCTCCTCGCCCATGACGAAGACGTCCTCGTCCCGGCGCATCTCCTCGGCCATGGCGTCGCGAAGCGCCTCGCGCACGGTCATGGTCACCATCTCGGTGCCGGCCGGGAACTCCTCCATCACCGGCGCGGCGGCCTTGTTGGTGATCACGGCGGGCGCGGCCGGCGCACGGGGCGCGTCGTCGCCGGTCTTGGCGGTGGGCGCCGGCGCCGGGGCGAGCCCTTCCGCCTGCATGTCCGGCGTCGGGGCGGGATGGCCCTCGGCCGGACCCTTCGGCTTTCCGCCGCCGCCCCCGGAGGCCGCGGCCGCCGCGACGTCCTCGCCCTCGCCGGCGATGATCGCGATCGGGGTGTTGACGGCGACGCCCTCGGTGCCCTCGGCGACCAGGATCTTGGCGAGCGTGCCCTCGTCGATCGCCTCGACCTCCATGGTCGCCTTGTCGGTCTCGATCTCGGCGAGCACGTCGCCCGACTTGATCGCGTCGCCCTCCTTCTTGAGCCATTTGGAGAGCTTGCCCTCCTCCATGGTCGGAGACAGGGCGGGCATCAGGATGTCGGTCGCCATGAAGGGTCTCTGATCGGTGAGGCGGGCGGGGCGGCCTTGAAGGGGGCGTCGGGGAGGCGGCGCGCCCTCAGGCGCGCGCGTCCAGCAGGATGTCGGTCCACAGCTCGGACGGATCCGGCTCGGGATCGTGGGTCGCGAACTCGGCGGCGTCGGCGACGGTCTCGCGGACCTTGGCGTCGGTGGCCTTCAGCTCGGCCTCGGCGACCCCGTGCAGCTCGATCAGGCGCTTGCGCACCATCTCGATCGGGTCGTGCTCGTCGCGCATCTTCGAGACCTCGTCCTTCGTCCGGTACTTCGCCGGATCGGACATCGAGTGGCCGCGATAGCGGTAGGTCTGCATCTCGAGGATGTAGGGGCCCGCGCCGGTGCGGGCGTGCTCGATCGCGCGCTGCGCCGCCTCGCGCACGGTCCGCACGTCCATGCCGTCGACCTGCTCGCCGGGGATGCCGAAGGAGATGCCGCGCCGCGAGAAGTCCGTCTGCGCCGAGGCGCGGGCGACCGAGGTGCCCATGGCGTAGCGGTTGTTCTCGATCACGTAGACCACGGGCAGCTTCCACAGCTGCGCCATGTTGAAGCTCTCGTAGACCTGGCCCTGGTTGGCCGCGCCGTCGCCCATGTAGGTCAGGCTGACCTTGCCGTTCTTGCGGTAGGCGTCGGCGAAGCCGAGGCCCGTGCCGAGGGAGACCTGCGCGCCGACGATGCCGTGCCCGCCGAAGAACTGCTTCTCGCGGCTGAACATGTGCATCGAGCCGCCCTTGCCGCGGCTGTAGCCGCCGCGGCGGCCGGTGAGCTCGGCCATCACGCCCTTCGGGTCCATGCCGCAGGCGAGCATGTGGCCGTGGTCGCGGTAGCCGGTGATCACCTGGTCGCCGTCGACCGAGGCCATCTGCATGCCGATGACGACCGCTTCCTGGCCGATGTAGAGGTGGCAGAAGCCACCGATCAGGCCCATGCCGTAGAGCTGCCCCGCCTTCTCCTCGAAGCGGCGGATCAGCAGCATCTGGTGATAGGCGTGGAGGTCTTCCTCGCGGGTGAATTGCGGCGCGTTGGGAGCGGGCTGGTGCTCGGCCGCCACGGCCTCCGGCGCCTCCGCGGCAGGGTTGGGCTGCCCCGCATCTTTCGCGGCATCCATCGGCGTGCTCCCGTGCTGGCGTCTCTTCCCTGTCGGTTTAGGACACGCGCCCCGGGAATGCGAGGGCCTACGCTCTGACAGGTTCCGGCCGTTGTCAGGCGCTTCGGAGCTTCGCGGGAAGGGCCGTTCGGGCTTCGAAGCGCCGTTCAGGGATCGATGACGACCACGTCGTTGGCGTGGACCCGGCCGAGGACCACGCGGGCGCGCTCCTCCAGCAGGTCGCGGTCGATCTGCTCGCTGCGCAGCAGCGCGACGCGGTGCTCCCAGGTCGCCCGCTCGGCCTTGGCGGCCGCGAGGTCCCGGGTCAGCCCGTAGGCCTGGATCTTGAGGGCGCGCTTGGCCTCCAGGCCGCGGTTGCCGTTCTCGGCCTGATACACGAAGTAGCCGACCACCAGCCCGGACAGGGTCCAGAGGCTGAGGGGCAACACGACCATTCTGACGCGGCGACGGACGACCATGCCGCGACCATCGGCGGCGAGGGTTAACAAAGCCTTTGCCGCGCCGCCCGATCGCGCGCTCGGCGGTGGACGGTGGCACACCTGCGGGTTGAACCGACCTCCGGAGTGCGGGAGGATCGGAACAAAGGTCGAACATCGATCCGCCTGCGATCGCGCTGCGGACGGATCGCTCAAACGGGACAGCGCAGTGACCGCCCCGGTGCGAAAAGTCATCCACGTCGACATGGACGCGTTCTACGCCTCCGTCGAGCAGCGCGACGACCCCGCCCTGCGCGGCCGGCCGGTGGCGGTCGGCGGCTCGCGCGAGCGCGGCGTGGTCGCGGCGGCGAGCTACGAGGCGCGGGTCTTCGGGGTGCGCTCGGCGATGCCCTCGGTGACCGCGCGCCGGCTCTGCCCGGACCTGGTGTTCGTGCGCCCGCGCTTCGAGGTCTACCGCGGCATCTCCGAGGAGATCCGCACGGTGTTCTCCGAGCACACGCCGGTGATCGAGCCGCTCTCCCTCGACGAGGCCTACCTCGACGTCACCGAGAACCTGCAGGGGCTGCCGACCGCCACCCTGGTCGCCCGCGCGATCCGTGCCGCGATCCGCGAACGCACCGGGCTCGTGGCCTCGGCCGGCGTCTCGTACAACAAGTTCCTGGCCAAGGTGGCCTCCGACTACCGCAAGCCCGACGCGCTGTTCGTGATCACCCCGGAGATGGGGCCGGCCTTCGTCGAGGATCTGGCCATCGGCCGCTTCCACGGCATCGGCCCGGTCACGGAGACGAAGATGCGCCGGCTGGGCATCCACACCGGCCGCGACCTCAAGGCCCGCTCGCTGGAGGAGCTGACCGCCATCCTCGGCAGCGCGGCGCCCTACTACCACGGGGTGGCGCGCGGCATCGACGAGCGCCCGGTGCGGGCGCACCGCATCCGCAAGTCGATCGGCGCCGAGAACACCTTCTCCGACGACAGCGCCGACCTCGACGTCCTCGCGGAGCGCCTCGCGCCGATCCTCGACAAGGTCGCGGGCGCCTGCGCCGCCAAGGGCCTGCGCGGCCGGACCGTGACGCTCAAGGTGAAGTTTTCGGACTTCGCGCAGGTGACCCGGGCGCGCTCGCTGGCCTCGCCCGTCGGCGACCGGGCGAGCCTGGAGGCGATCAGCCTCGGCCTGCTGCGCGACCTCTACCCGCTCCGGCGCAGCGTGCGGCTGCTCGGCGTCGCGCTCTCGGCCCTCGACCACGGCGAATCCCCGGAGCCGCTGCAGCTCGGCCTGGCGATCTGACGGCCCCCGCCGAGCCGCCGGGGGCGCAGTCATCGGGTCGCGGTCATCGGGTCGCGGGTCCTTCGCCGGCGCCCCGCCCTACCTGGGTGGAGAACGACAGCGACAGCAGGCAGCCATGACCGACGACCCCCGCGAAGCCGGAGCACGGCCCCCCTTCCCCGGCGACCAGCAGCAGGCGCGGCCGGGATTGTCTTCGCGGATGACCCCCGCCCCCGACCACGGCGAGCACAGCTACGTCGGCAAGGGCCTGCTGACCGATCGCGTCGCCCTGATCACCGGGGGCGATTCCGGGATCGGCCGGGCGGTGGCGATCGCCTACGCCCGCGAGGGCGCCGACGTGGCGATCTCGTACCTGCCCGTCGAGCAGACGGACGCCGAGGAGACGAAGGCCTGGGTCGAGCGGGCCGGCCGCCGCGCCCTGCTGCTGCCGGGGGACCTGCGCGAGGAGGCCCATTGCCGCGACCTCGTCGCGCGCACGGTCGCCGAATTCGGGCGCCTCGACATCCTGGTCAACAACGCCGCCGCGCAGACCGTCAACGACGGGCTCGACGACGTGACGGCGAAGGACCTCGAAGGCTCGTTCCGCGCCAACGTCTTCGCCATGTACTACCTGTGCCAGGCGGCGGTGCCGCACATGAAGCCCGGCTCGGCGATCGTGAACTCCACGAGCCAGCAGGCCAAGGTCGCCGACAAGACCATGCTGATCTACGCCGCGACCAAGGGGGCGATCGCCAGCCTGACGATCGGGCTGTCGAACCTGCTGGCGCCCAAGGGCATCCGGGTGAACTGCGTCGCGCCCGGCCCGGTCTGGACGCCGATCCAGCCGATCGTGAAGAGCCCGGAGCAGATCGCGTCGCTGGGGTCCGAGACGCCGCTCGGCCGCGCCGGCCAGCCGGCCGAGCTGGCCCCGGCCTACGTGCTGCTGGCGTCGCGCGAGGGCAGCTACATGTCCGGCGCGCTCGTGCCCGTCACCGGCGGCACGCCGATGTACTGAGCCGCGACCCCGCCGACCGGAACGGTCCGCGGCGCCTGCGATTGACGGCGGAACCCCCCAAGGGGCCGAACTGAGGGGCCGAACCGCCCTGCCACAGGAGCCGGAACCATGTCGAAGACCATCGCCGCCACGTTCGAGACCCGCCGCGACGCCGAGATGGCGGTCGAGCACCTCGTCCAGGAGCACAAGATCGACCGCAAGGCCGTGACCATCGCGCCGGTCTCGGACGAGAACAGCGCCGGCACCGAGACCGCCGGCGCCGACATCGAGGACGGCCGCGTCGCGAAGACCCACACCGACGGCGAGCCCAAGCTCGCCGGCCGCCTCAAGGTCTCGGCCGACGTCGACCCGTCGCTCGCCGACAAGGTCGAGACCTCGTTTGCGACCTACGGCGGCAAGGCCGCCTGAGCCGGCACGCCGCACGACGCCGTCCCGCGATCCAACGGGCGACCGCTTTATCCGGGAAGGCGCGGGGCCCCCTCTCCCCGCGGACGGGGAGAGGCCCGCACGGACCTCGCCGTCCGTGCGGGAAGCGAAGGCGAAGCCGAAGCGGCGGTGAGGGGGGGCTTCCAGACGAGCCTCGTCCGTTCGAGCCGCCTCGCTTCGCCGACGACGAGGTCGGCAAAGCCCTCTCCCCGCAGGCGGGGCGAGGGGATGCGCGCCGACCGTTCAGCCGGAAGCGGAGACGCGTGGGCACGACGGCTCGCCGCACCCCTGCCCCGGCTGGGCCGCTCAGGCGGCCCAGACCTGGCGGTACAGCGTCGCGATGGCCTCGATCTCCGGCACGACCGGGTTGTTGCCCGGCGAGCCCGAGGCCAGCGCCTGCGCCGCCATGGTCGGGATCAGCCCGTTCCACCTTGTCTCGTCGATGCCGTAATCGCCCGGCGTCGGCACCTGCAGGTCGTCGTTGAGGTTCTGCAGCTCGGCGATCAGGCGCGAGACCGCGCGCGCGTCGTCGTCGGTCTCGCGCGCCACGCCCATCGCCCGGGCGCAGGCGGCGTAGCGGCCGGGCGAGCCGGGCGCCGAGAACGCGGTGACGGCCGGCAGCAGCATCGCGTTCGAGAGCCCGTGCGGCACGTGGAAATGCGCGCCGATCGGCCGGCTCATCCCGTGCACGAGGGCCACCGAGCTGTTCGAGAACGCGATCCCCGCCTGGGTCGCGCCGAACATCATCGCCTCGCGCGCACCGCGGTCGCCCGGATCGGTCCAGACCCGACGCAGGTTCGGTGCGATCGCCCGCATCGCGGCGAGTGCGAACCCGTCCGAGAAGGGGTTGGACTTGCGCGAGACGTAGGCCTCGATCGCGTGCGTCAGCGCGTCGATGCCGGTGTCGGCGGTGAGCCGGGCGGGCTTGCTCAGGGTCAGCTCGTAGTCGACGAGCGCGGCGACCGGCAGGTAGGCGAGGCCGGCGCAGAGCATCTTCTCGTCGGTGGCCTCGTCGGTGACGATGGTGAAGCGCGTCGCCTCCGAGCCGGTGCCGGCGGTGGTGGGGATCGCCAGGATCGGCAGGCCGGGCGCCTCCTGGCTGTGCGGCGCCTTGTAGTCGCGCATGTGCCCGCCGTGGCGGGCCAGCACCGCGACCGCCTTGGCCGTGTCCATCGGGCTGCCGCCGCCGAAGCCGACGACGCAATCGTGGTCGCCGGCCTTGAGCGCCGCGAGGGCCGCCTCCACCGAGGCGACCGTCGGGTCCGGGACGGTCTGCGAGAACAGCCCGGCCTGGATGCCGGCCGCCGCCAGCCGCTCGACGAGCCGCCCGGCCCGGCCGCTGTCGGCGAGGTAGGGATCGGTGACGACGAACGGCCGCGACAGCCCGAGCTGCCCCAGGACCTCCGGCAACAGCCCGCACGCGCCGGCTCCGATCCGCATCAGCCGCGGCAGGGCGATGGCGCTGATCATGGCGTTGGATCCGTCTTCTCGAGGGACGCGGGCGGCGCGGGGGCGCGCGATTGAACCCATCATACGCAAGGCAGGCTAGCGGTTGCGCGGGCGCCAGGACAAGCCCGTTCGGAACGGCCGGCGCGACATCCGGCCCGCCTTATCCCGCCCGCGAGAACAGCGCCTGCGCCGCCTCGACCGCCCCGACGATGAACGCCGCCACCTCGCGGATGTGGGCGGCCTGCCGGTGGTCCTCGTGGATGTGCATGTGGAAGGCCCGCGTCAGCGACAGCGCGTCCGGCAGCACCGGCACGAGCCCCGGATGGGCGGCGGCGATGAAGCCCGGCACGATGCACAGCCCCGCGCCGGCCAGCGTCGCGTGGACCTGGGCGAGGAGGTTCGTCGAGCGCAGCCGCGCCGAGGCGCCCGGCCCGATCACGTTGAGGTAGTTGAGTTCGCGGGCAAACAGCATGTCCTCGATGTAGCTGACGAACGGATGCCGCCCGAGGTCGGCCACCGTCCGGATCGGCTCGGCCGCGTCGAGGTAGGCTTTCGACCCGTAGACGAAGAGCCGGTAGTCGGTGAGCCGGCGCGTCACCACCCGCGCCTGCTGCGGCGCCGACAGGCTGACGACGATGTCGGCCTCGCGCTTCGACAGGCTGAAGATCCGCGCGGTCGCCATGATCTCGACCTCGAGCCCCGGATGGGCTTGCGTCAGCCGGTGCATGCGCGGGGCGAGGAACACGCTGCCGAACCCGTCCGGCGCGCCGATCCGCACCGTGCCCGAGACGCTCCGCCCCGTCCCGCCGGAAGCCGACCCCGAGACGAAGGCGCTCTCCATCGCCTCCGCCGTCCCGAGCAGCGCTTCGCCGGCTTCCGTGAGCGCGTAGCCGAGGTTGCTCTTGTGGAACAGCCGCCGGTCGAGCCCCTCCTCCAGCGCCAGGATGCGCCTTGCCACCGTGGTGTGCTCGGTGCCGGTCTGCACCGCTGCGGCCGTCAGCGTGCCGGTGCGGGCGACGGCGAGGAAGTAGCGCAGGTCGTCCCAGTTGCGGGTCCGCTTGAGGCTCACGGGCGGGGTCCGATCCGGCTGCGTTGTGCATCGATGCACACCGGCTGCGAGCAGGTCCAGCTTTATCGCCCGATCGACGCTGCTATGGTCCGTCCAAAATCCGGTCGCGTTCGCGCAAGCCGGTCCTGAGGAAACGAAGCTAAGGAGAGGCGCGCATGCGCACGATCGGGCATTTCATCGGCGGCAAGGCCGTCGAGGGCACCAGCGGCCGGTTCGCGGACGTGTTCCTTCCCTCCACCGGCGAGGTCCAGGCCCGCGTCGCGCTGGCGAGCCGCGCCGAGCTTCGCGCGGCGGTCGAGAACGCCCGCGACGCGCAAGAGGCCTGGGCGGCCACCAACCCGCAGAAGCGCGCCCGCGTGATGATGCGCTTCCTCGAGCTGATCCGCGCCGAGATGGAGCCGCTGGCCGAGCTGCTGGCCTCCGAGCACGGCAAGACGGTGCCCGACGCCAAGGGCGACATCCAGCGCGGCGTCGAGGTGGTCGAGTTCGCCTGCGGCATCCCGCACCTGCTGAAGGGCGAGTACACCGAGGGCGCCGGCCCCGGCATCGACGTCTACTCCCTGCGCCAGCCGCTGGGGGTCGTGGCCGGCATCACGCCGTTCAACTTCCCCGCCATGATCCCGCTGTGGAAGTGCGCGCCGGCCATCGCCTGCGGCAACGCCTTCATCCTCAAGCCGTCCGAGCGTGACCCCGGCGTGCCGATGCGCATCGCCGAGATCTTCCTGGAGGCGGGCCTGCCGCCGGGCATCCTCAACGTCGTCAACGGCGACAAGGAGGCGGTCGACGCCATCCTCGACGACGAGGACATCAAGGCGGTGGGCTTCGTCGGCTCCTCGCAGATCGCCGAGTACATCTACGTCCGCTCCGCCCAGACGGGGAAGCGCGCCCAGTGCTTCGGCGGCGCCAAGAACCACATGATCATCATGCCGGACGCCGACATGGGCCAGGCCGTCGATGCGCTGATCGGCGCCGGCTACGGCTCGGCCGGCGAGCGCTGCATGGCGATCTCGGTCGCCGTGCCCGTGGGCGAGGGCACCGCCGACCGGCTGATGGAGCGGCTGATCCCGCGGGTGGAGAGCCTGAAGATCGGCCCCTCGCACGATGGCTCGGCCGATTACGGCCCGATGGTCACCGCCGAGGCGGTGGCGCGGGTGAAGGGCTACATCGAGACCGGCCTCAAGGAAGGCGCCGAGCTCGCCGTCGACGGCCGCGGCTTCACCCTGCAGGGCTACGAGAACGGTTTCTACATGGGCGGCTGCCTGTTCGACCGCGTGACGCCGGACATGACGATCTACAAGGAAGAGATCTTCGGGCCGGTGCTCTCGGTGGTGCGGGCGCGTGACTACGAGGAGGCGCTGGCCCTGCCCTCGACCCACCAGTACGGCAACGGCGTCGCGATCTTCACCCAGGACGGCGACGCGGCGCGCGACTTCACCGCCAGGGTCAACGTCGGCATGGTCGGCGTCAACGTGCCGATCCCGGTGCCGATCGCCTACCACACCTTCGGCGGCTGGAAGCGCTCGGGCTTCGGCGACCTGAACCAGCACGGGCCGGACTCGATCCGCTTCTACACCAAGACCAAGACCGTGACCCAGCGCTGGCCCTCGGGCATCAAGAGCGGCGCGGAGTTCTCGATCCCGACGATGCGCTGAACCACGACACGCCCCCTCTCCCATAGGGAGAGGGGACCCGCGCCTCATCTGCCGGGCGCGGGGCTGCAGCAGCGGCACGACGAAAGGCCACCCGATGACGTTCGGCCTCACTGAAGACCAAGTCGCCATCCGGGAGATGGCCCAAGACTTCGCGCGCGAGCACATCGCCCCGCACGCCCTCGATTGGGACGCGCGCAAGCACTTCCCCGTCGAGACTTTTCGCGCGGCGGCGGCCCTCGGCATGGCCGCGATCACCATCCGCGAGGATGTCGGCGGGTCGGGTCTGAGCCGCGTCGACGCCAGCCTGATCTTCGAGGCGTTGGGCCAGGGCTGCCCGACGGTGGCGGCCTTCCTCTCGATCCACAATTTGTCCTCCTGGATCATCGACGCCTTCGGCAGCGAGGCGCAGCGCCGGCGCTGGCTGCCGTCGCTGACCCGGATGGACACGATCGCCAGCTACTGCCTGACGGAGGCCGGCTCGGGGTCGGACGCCGCTGCGCTCCGCACCCGCGCGGTGCGCGACGGCGACGACTACGTCCTGACCGGCGAGAAGCAGTTCATCTCGGGCGCCGGCGCCAGCGACCTCTACCTCGTCATGGCCCGCACCGGGGGCGAAGGCGCCAAAGGCGTCTCGGCGATCCTGGTCGAGAAGGGCACGCCCGGCCTCTCCTTCGGCGCCGACGAGCGCAAGATGGGCTGGAACGCCCAGCCGACCCGTGCCGTGCGCTTCGACCAGTGCCGCGTGCCCGCCGAGAACCGCCTCGGCGCCGAGGGCGAGGGCTTCCGCTTCGCCATGGCCGGGCTCGACGGCGGGCGCCTCAACATCGCCGCCTGCGCGCTCGGCGGCGCGCAGGCGGCGCTGGACCGCACCCTCGCCTACCTGCAAGACCGCCGCGCGTTCGGCCAAAAACTCTCGGACTTCCAGGCGCTGCAGTTTCGCCTCGCCGACATGGCGACCGAACTCGAGGTCGCCCGCGCGTTCCTGCGCCATGCGGCCGCCGCCCTCGACGCCAAGGCGCCGGAGGCGACCAAGCTCTGCGCCATGGCCAAGCGCCACGTGACGGACGCCGCCTTCCACGTCGCCAACGAGGCGCTCCAGCTCCACGGCGGCTACGGGTATCTCGCCGAGTACGGCATCGAGAAGATCGTCCGCGACCTGCGCGTCCACCAGATCCTGGAAGGCACCAACGAGATCATGCGGGTGATCATCGCCCGCGCGCTGCTCGGGGGGCGCTGATGTCGGACGTCCTCATCGAGCGGGCCGGCGCCCTCGGGCGCATCCGCCTCAACCGGCCGAAGGCGCTGAACGCGCTGACCCACGGCATGGTCGGCGCGATCGACGCGGCTCTCGACCGGTTCGGCGCCGACCCGGGCGTCGCCGCGATCCTGCTCACCGGCGAGGGCGCGCGCGGCCTCTGCGCCGGCGGCGACCTGCGCTCGCTCTACGAGAGCGCGGGTCCAGGCTTCGCCGAGGACTTCTGGCGCGACGAGTACCGCCTCGACGCCCGCATCGCGCGGCTCGAAAAGCCGTTCGTGGCGATCATGGACGGGATCACCATGGGCGGCGGCGTCGGGCTGGCGGGCCATGCCCGCCACCGCGTCGTCACCGAGCGCTCGCGCATCGCCATGCCGGAGACCGGCATCGGCTACCTGCCCGACGTCGGCGGCACCTGGCTGCTGCCCCGCGCGCCCGGCGAAATCGGGACCTATCTCGGGCTGACCGGGGCACAGATGGGGGCCGCCGACGCGATCTTCGCGGGCTTCGCCGACGCCCTCGTGCCGGCCGCGGCCCTGCCCGGCCTGGTCGACGCGCTCGCCGCCCTCCCCCAAGGGACAAAACAAGAGGCCGGACATGCCGCCGTCCGGGCGGCGATCGACGCGCGCGCCGTCACGCCGGAGCCGGCCCCGCTCGCGGAGGCGCGGGCGGTGATCGACCGGTGCTTCGCGCACGACCGCGTCGCGGACATCCTGGCGGCGCTCGCAGCCGACGGGTCCGAGTTCGCGACGCGGACGCGCACGACGCTGCTGGAGAAATCCCCGTCGAGCCTCGTGCTGACGCTGCGTCTGCTGCGTCTGGGCCGCACGTCCGCACGGCTGGAGGACTGCCTGGAACGCGAGTTCCACGCCTCGCTGGCGCTGCTGGCCGAGGGCGATTTTCGCGAGGGCATCCGCGCCGCCGTGATCGACAAGGACAAGACGCCGCGCTGGTCGCCGACGACGCTCGATGCGGTCGACCTCGAACGGATCGAGGCCTGGCTGGCCCCTCGGGCGGCCCCGGTCTTTCCGGTGCCGGCCGACGCTTCCCGCCCAGCCCCCGCATCCCGAGGCGCCCGCTGACGCGGCACCTCGGGATGCGGGCGGAGGATGGGGGCCACGAAACAAGATGCGCCGCGGAGCGCCGCGCGCGAGACACGACCGGAGGAGCCATGACCACGACGCCCCAAACCATCGCCTTCGTCGGGCTCGGCAACATGGGCGGCCCGATGGCGGCCAACCTCGTCCGGGCCGGGCATTCGGTGCGCGGGTTCGACCTCGCCCCGGCCTCGCTGGAGATCGCGAAGGCCGAGGGGATCGGGATCGTCGGCTCAGTCCTGGAGGCCGTGGAGGGCGCGGCCGTGGTGGTGACGATGCTGCCGGCCGGGCGGCACGTGATCGAGGTCTGGTCGCAGGTCGTCGAGGCGGTTCCCGCTGGCACGCTCCTGATCGATTCCTCGACGGTGGACGTCGCGAGCGCCCGCCAGGCCCACGCGCTCGCCGAGGCGCGCGGCTGCTGGGGCGTCGACGCGCCGGTCTCGGGCGGCACCGGCGGCGCCAAGGCCGGGACGCTGACCTTCATGGCCGGCGGCGCGGAGGAGGCCTTCGCCGCCGCCGAGCCGATCCTGAGGCGCATGGGCAAGAGCGTGTTCCATTGCGGCGCGGCGGGCGCCGGCCAGGCCGCCAAGATCTGCAACAACATGATCCTCGGCATCTCGATGATCGGCGTGTGCGAGGCCTTCGCGCTCGGCGAGAAGCTCGGGCTCTCCCAGCAGGCGCTGTTCGACGTGGCCTCGGTCTCGTCCGGGCAGTGCTGGTCGCTCACCACCTATTGCCCGGTGCCGGGACCGGTGCCGACCTCGCCCGCCAACACCGGCTACCGGCCGGGCTTCGCCGCCGCCCTGATGCTGAAGGACCTGCGGCTCGCCCAGGAAGCCGCGGCGGCCGCCGGCGCCGCGACGCCGCTCGGCGCCGAGGCAGAGCGCCTCTACGCGACGTTCGGCGAGGCCGGCCATGGCGGCGAGGACTTCTCGGCGATCATCCGGATGCTGCGCGGACCGAGCGAGGAGGCCTGACCATGCAAGACCATGCGACCGGGCAAGACCATGCGACCGGGGATTCGACGATCCTCACCGAGACGCGGGGCCGCGTCCGCCTGATCACCCTGAACCGGCCGAAGGCGCTGAACGCGATCAACGCCCCGCTCACCCGCGAGCTGATCGCGGCGGCGAGCGCCGCCGACGCCGACCCGGGGATCGGCTGCATCGTGATCACCGGGTCGGCCAAGGCCTTCGCCGCCGGCGCCGACATCAAGGAGATGCAGAGCGCCACCTATGCCGAGATGTATGCCGGCGATCGCTTCGCCGACTGGGAGCGCTTCACCGCCCTACGGACCCCCATCGTCGCGGCGGTGGCGGGCTTCGCGCTCGGCGGCGGCTGCGAGCTCGCGATGATGTGCGACCTGATCCTGGCCGCCGACACCGCCCAGTTCGGCCAGCCGGAGATCAAGCTCGGCGTGATGCCCGGCATCGGCGGCAGCCAGCGGCTGACCCGATTCGTCGGCAAGGCCAAGGCGATGGAAATGTGCCTGACCGGCCGGATGATGGATGCGGCCGAGGCCGAGCGGGCCGGCCTGGTCTCGCGGGTCGTCCCCGCCGACGGGCTGGTGGAGGAGGCGATGCGAGTCGCCGAGACCATCGCCGGCATGTCGAAGCCGATCGCGATGATGACCAAGGAGGCGGTCAACCGCGCCTACGAGACCACGCTCACCGAGGGCGTCCGCTTCGAGCGCCGCGTGTTCCACGCGATGTTCGCCACGCAGGACCAGAAGGAGGGCATGGCCGCCTTCGTCGAGAAGCGCGCGGCCAAGTTCACGCACGGGTAGGGCCGCCATCCCCTCCCCCGCGGAGGGGGAGGGAGAGGCGCATCCGGTTCCTCGTTTCCGTAAAACACTGATCAAAAACAAGAAAACGGAACAGCCACCAAAAATCCAGGGAGAACGCCGATGCCGAGCTTTCGCGAAGCCCGCAACCTTCTGCTGGCCCACCGCACCGATTACGCGGCGGCCTATGCGGGCTTCCGATGGCCGGACGAGACGGTGTTCAACTGGGCGCTCGACTGGTTCGACGCCGGCCTCGCGACCGACCCGGAAAGCCGCGACCGGACGGCCCTGTGGATCGTCGACGCGGCCTCGGGGGTGGAGACCCGGATCTCGTTCTCCGAGATGAGCCGGCGCTCGAACCAGGTCGCCAACCACCTGCGGTCGCTGGGCCTGCGGCGCGGCGACACCCTGCTGCTGCTGCTCGGCAACGTGCCGGCCCTGTGGGAGACGATGCTGGCGGCGATGAAGCTCGGGGCGATCGTGATCCCGGCGACCACGCTGCTCACCGACGGCGAACTCGCCGACCGCCTGGAGCGCGGGCGGCCGCGGCTGATCGTGGCCGGGTCCGATCAGGTGCCGAAATTCGCGGGCCTCGACTCCGCGAGCCTCGACATGGGATCGGTCGTGCGCTTGACGACCGGGCCGGACGCGCCGGGCTGGCACGCCTACGCGGCGGCGTTCTCGCAAGCCGACACGTTCGCGCCCGACGCGGAGACCGGGGCCGACGACCCGTTCCTGCTGTACTTCACCTCGGGGACCACGGCGAAGCCGAAGCTGGTCCGGCACAGCCACCGCTCGTATCCGGTCGGCAGCCTCTCGACCATGTACTGGCTCGGGCTGCAGCCGGACGACGTCCACTGCAACGTCTCCTCGCCCGGCTGGGCCAAGCACGCCTGGTCCTCGATCTTCGCCCCCTGGAACGCGGGCGCCACGGTGTTCGTGGTCAACCAGGCGCCGTTCTCGGCCACCGCCCTGCTGGCGGTGCTCGCCCGCTGCCGCGTCACCACGCTGTGCGCGCCGCCGACCGTGTGGCGGCTGATGATCCAGGAGGACCTGACCGGGCACGACCTGGCGCTGCGCGAGGTGTGCGCCGCCGGCGAGCCGCTCAACCCGGAGGTGATCGAGCGGGTGCGCGACGCCTGGGGCCTGACCATCCGCGACGGCTACGGCCAGACCGAGACCACGGCGCAGGTCGCCAACACGCCCGGCCAGACGGTGAAGCCGGGCGCCATGGGCCGGCCGCTGCCCGGCTACACGGTCCGCATCCTCGACATCGACGACCGGCCGGCCACCGAGGGCGAGGTCTGCCTGGCGCTCGGCGCCGACCGGCCGGCCGGCCTGATGCAGGGCTACGACGACGGCGCAGGCCACCTCTCCGGCGCGGACGGGCCGCTCTACCGCACCGGCGACGTCGCCTTCGTCGAGCCGGACGGGACGCTGACCTTCGTCGGGCGCGCCGACGACGTGTTCAAGTCGTCCGGCTATCGCATCAGCCCGTTCGAGCTGGAGAGCGTGCTGATCGAGCATCCGGCGGTGGCCGAGGCCGCGGTGGTGCCGGCGCCGGACGCGATCCGCTACACGATCCCGAAGGCCTACGTGTCGCTCGTCGGCGGCGCGGAGGCGACGCGGGAGACCGCGCTGGACATCTTCCGCTTCACCAACGCCCGGCTCGCGACGTTCAAGCGCCTGCGCGCGATCGAGTTCGTCGCGGAGCTGCCCAAGACCATCTCCGGCAAGATCCGCCGGGTCCAGCTCCGCCGCCTGGAGCACGACGGCACCGCCGACGACCCGTTCCGGGGGCTGGCCTTCGCGCAATCCGATTTTGCGGAACTCAAGGGCGACGAGCGGAAGCCGGGCTGATTCAACCGGCCGCGGGCGGGAGGCGGCCGCCCTGCGTGGTGCGCGGCGGAGCGTAGGCGAGCGCGGCGTGGACCGGCGACGGGTGGCGGACCTTGGAGGGCCGCCCGGTCTCGCGCATCCGCCGGTCGGCTTCCGCCCAGTCCGGCAGGCCGGTCCCGTTCCAGTGGGCGACGGAGGCCTCGTCGCACCAGCGGCTGAGCTTTCCCATCGCCGCGCGGTGGTCGCCGGACAGAACGTAGGCGCGCATCGCCGCCTCGTCGGCCCAGGCGGTGACGGTCCAGAAGGTCAGCTTGGCGTCGTTGAGCAGCGCGCCGTCGAGGTAGCCGGCGGCCTTGGCGGCCTGGCGGCTCGACCGGACCGCGTACCACGCGAACCCGGGCACGAAGCGCCAGCCGCGAAGCCGCAACCGGGTGAGGCTGATCCACGACATGCCGGCATCCCTCGAAGAGGGGCCGTGCCTACCACGTCCCGCGGATTCAGGCGCGACGGCTGTCGAGGCGCGGTCCGCCGAGGCTGATCCGGCTGCCCGACGCGCGGTGGCTGCCGTAGCTCGGGGGCGCGTAGGGCCGGCGCGACAGGTCGTAGAGGGTGTTGCCGACGAGGCCGGCGGCCCGGCGCAGCACGGCACCGTCGCAGGTGGCCGCGATCCGGATGCCGAGCTCGTGGGTGTGGCTGCGGCCGTAGAGGTAGACCGCGAGCCGCGCGCGGGTCGCCTCGGGGATCTCGCAGACCATCGCCGACACCGTCTCCGGGTCGGCGCGGGAGATGCGGCCGAGCGCGTCCGGCGGCAGCGGGCACTCGGCGGTGGGGTCGTCGAAGCTGAGGGTCAGGGTCTTGGTCACCACGTTCGCTCCCGGCTTGAAGTGCACAGGATGGCGAGCGGATGGTTAACGAAGCGTAACGACCATGTCCGCGTGTTTCGCACGACGTCCACCAGCCCGCGATGATCTCGCCTTCAGGGTCCGGCCCCCGCGACCGCCGCCATCGGATCCACACCTGTCGGCGAGCCCGGCCCGGACCGATCATGCGGAGCACGGCGCGGCCCCGTCCCCACGGCAGGGCGATCGTAGATGGCACCACGCCGTCATTCCGGGGCGCCGCAGGCGAGCCCGGAATCCAGAGCCGCCGACCGTGCAAGGTCCTGCGCGACCAGCGTTTCCGGATCCCGGGCTCCGCTGCGCGGCCCCGGGATGACGAAGGTGCTGCCCGCGGGTTTCCGAAGAGCCGATCGCCATCGGCGATCGCCCTGCCCGAACGGGAGAGGGGACCCGCAACTCCTTCAAGATGCGTGGCGAGATGCGCGCATACGGCAGGTGACGGCAGGAGGGGCTTTCCGCCGGACCTCGCGGGTTCCGACCCATGAGAGCCTGTGAGATCCTAAAGAGCGCGGGCCTGCTCGCGCAGCACGAACTTCTGGATCTTGCCGGTGGCGGTCTTCGGCAGGGGGCCGAACACGATCCGCTTCGGCACCTTGAAGCGGGCGAGCCCGGCCCGGCAGAACGCGACGACGTCCGCCTCGCTCGGCTGCGGCGCACCGGCCTTCAGCTCGAGGAAGGCGCAGGGGCTCTCGCCCCAGGTGGCGTCGGGCTGCGCCACCACGGCCGCGAGCATCACCGCGGGGTGCCGCGTCAGAACCTCCTCGATCTCGAGGCTGGAGATGTTCTCCCCGCCGGAGATGATGATGTCCTTGGCGCGGTCCTTGATCTCGATCTGCCCGTCGGGGTGCTGCACGGCAAGGTCGCCCGACAGGTACCAGCCGGCGCCGAGCGTCGCCGCCGTCGCCTCGGGGTTCTTCAGGTAGCCCTTCATCACCGTGTTGCCGCGAAGCGCGATCTCGCCGACCGTGGCGCCGTCGCGCGGCACCGGCGCCAGCGTCGCGGGATCGACGACGCGGGCGGCCGCGACGGTCGGCAGCGCCACGCCCTGGCGGGTCATGCGGCCGTGGCGCTCGGCCGGCGCGAGCGCGTCCCAGTCAGGGCCGGGCACGCAGATCGTCGCCGGGCCGTAGCTCTCGGTCGCGCCGTAGAGGTGGGTCACCGCGAAGCCGAGCGCCTCCATCGCCGCGATCACCGTCGAGGGCGGCGCCGCGCCCCCGGTGGCGCAGCGCACGCGTTGCGGGAACGGCACGCGCACGGCGTCCGGCGCGTCGACGATCATCGACAGCACGATCGGCGCGCCGCAGATATGCGTGACGCCGTGCTCGGCGACCGCCCGGTAGATCGCGGCCGGCTCGACCTTGCGCAGGCAGACCTGCGTGCCGCCGGCCGCCACCACCGCCCAGGGGTACGACCAGCCGCTGCAGTGGAACATCGGCAGCGTCCAGAGGTAGACGCTGTCGGCCGAGAGCCCGAAGGCGAGGGCGTTGCCGAGCGCCTGCAAGTAGGCGCCGCGGTGGCTGTAGACCGCGCCCTTCGGGTCCCCGGTGGTGCCCGAGGTGTAGAGCAGGCAGAGCGACTGCCACTCGTCGTCCGGCCCCGGCCCGGCGAAGTCCGGGTCGCCCTCCGCGAGCAGGTCCTCGTAGGCGAGGCCGCCGCCGGGATCGTCCACGGCGATCACCAGGATCGGCTCCGGGAGGGCTTCGAGCGCCTCTTCGGCGAGCGCCCGGAACGGCGCGTCGACGATCAGCGCCCGCGCCTCCCCATGCGCCAGCGAGGCGGCGAGCGTCGCCGCGTCGAGGCGGGTGTTGAGCGGGTTCAGCACTGCGCCGAGCATCGGCACGGCGAAGTGCGCCTCGATCATCGCGGGCACGTTGCCGGCCAGGATCGCCACGGTGTCGAGCCGGCCGACGCCGCGCCCCCGCAGTGCCGAAGCGAGGCGGCGGCAGCGTGCGTCGAGGTCGCGGTAGGACAGGCGCCGGTCGCCGTCGATCACCGCGATCCGGTCGGCGAAGGCGTCGGCGGCGCGCGCCAGGAAGCTCACGGGGGTGAGCGCCACGTGGTTGGCGGCCGAGCGGTCGAGCCCGGTCTCGAACGGGCTCGCGCGCCCGCCCTCCCCCCGGTTCCCTCGGCCGCCCAGGCTCACAGCGGGCGCCGGGCGATCCGCGCGACGAGGCCGACGATGCCCTCGCGGAACAGCAGCACGCAGAGCACGAAGACCACGCCCTGGATGATCGTGACCCAGGCGCCGAACTGCGCGAGGTAGGTCTCCATCGTGACGATCACCAGCGCGCCGACTATCGGCCCGAACACGGTGCCCATGCCGCCGACCAGCGTCATCAGCACCACCTCGCCCGACATCGCCCAATGCACGTCGGTGAGCGAGGCGAGCTGGAACACGATCGCCTTGGTGGAGCCGGCGAGCCCGGCGAGCGTCGCCGAGAGCACGAACACCGCGAGCTTGTACTGGTTCACCCGGTAGCCGAGGGAGATCGCGCGGGGCTCGTTGTCGCGGATCGCCTTCAGCACCTGCCCGAACGGCGAGTGGATGATGCGGTAGATCAGCAGCAGGCCGCCGAGGAACACCACGGCCACGAGGCCGTAGAGCGCCCGGTCGTCGGCGAGGCTGATCGTGCCGAACAGGGCGCCGCGCGGCACCGCCTGGATGCCGTCCTCGCCGCCGGTGAACTTGGCCTGGAGCGAGAAGAAGAACGCCATCTGCGCGAGCGCCAGCGTGATCATCGAGAAGTAGATGCCCTGGCGCCGGATCGCCAGCGCCCCGAACACCAACCCGAGCAGCGCCGCCGTCAGCGTGCCGCAGAGGATCGCGAGCTCCGGGGTCAGCCCCCAGACCTTGGCCGCGTAGGCGCAGAGGTAGCTCGCCATGCCGAAATAGGCGGCGTGCCCGAAGGAGAGCAGGCCGCCGTAGCCGAGCAGTAGGTTGAACGCGAGCGCGAACAGCCCGAAGCACAGCACCTTCATCAGGAAGACGGGGTAGAGCACGAACGGCGCCACCGCGAGGAAGACTGCGATGCCGAGCATGATCTTGCGGTGCAGGGCGCGCACGTCCCGGCCCTCGGACAGCGCCGGTAGGATCGGGGCGGCGTCCACGGACGCGATGGCGGCGGTGTCGGCCATGTCAGAGCCCTATCGCGAAGAGAATCATGCCGTCCGACCGAACAGGCCGGCGGGCTTCACCAGCAGCACCAGCACCATGATCACGAAGATCACGGTGGCCGAGGCCTCGGGGTAGAACACCTTGGTCAGCCCCTCGATCAGCCCGAGGCCGAAGCCGGTGATGACCGAGCCGAGGATCGAGCCCATGCCGCCGATCACCACCACGGCGAAGACCACGATGATGATGTCGGCGCCCATGTTGGGGTTGACCGAGTAGATCGGCGCGGCGAGCACCCCGGCGAAGCCCGCGAGCGCGACGCCGAACCCGTAGGTCAGGGTCAGGAACAGGGGCACGTTGACGCCGAAGGCCTGGACCAGCGTCGGGTTCTCGGTCGCCGCGCGCAGGTACGAGCCGAGCTTGGTCTTCTCGATGACGAGCCAGGTGGCCAGGCACACGGCCAGCGACGCGACCACGACCCAGGCGCGGTAGTTCGGCAGGAACATGAACGGCAGGCGCTGGCCGCCCGACAGTTCCGGCGGGATCGCGTAGGGCAGGCCCGAGACGCCGTAGGAGTTGCGGAACAGCCCCTGGATGATCAGCGCCATGCCGAAGGTGAGCAGCAGGCCGTAGAGGTGGTCGAGCTTGTACAGCCGCGCGATCAGCACCCGCTCCAGCACGATGCCGAACGCGCCGACGATCAGCGGCGCCAGCCCCAGCGCCCACCAGTAGTTCACCCCGAGGTAGTTGAGCAGCATCCAGGCGACGAAGGCGCCCATCATGTACAGCGCCCCGTGGGCGAAGTTGATGATGTTCAGGAGCCCGAAGATGATCGCCAGCCCGAGGCTGAGGATCGCATAGAACGAGCCGTTGATCAGCCCGAGCAGGAGCTGGCCGAACAGCGCCTGCATCGGAACGCCGAAGATCGTGGTCATCGCAACTCAGCCATCGCCTGTTCCGACCCCGCGGCGCGCCGCGCGCCGCGGGGGTGCCTCACACGCTCAACCCTTCACGAGGGGGCAGCCGCCCTCGTTCAGCGGGCGGAACACCTCGTTGCCGGGGATGGTAGCCAGCGTCTTGTAGAGGTCCCACTCGCCCTTGGATTCGGCGGGCTTCTTGACCTCGAACAGGTACATGTCGTGGATCTTGCGCCCGTCGACGCGGATCGTGCCCTTGCCGAAAAGCGGGTCGTCGGTCGGCATCTCCTTCATCTTGGCGACCACCTTGGCGCCGTCGGAGGACGCCTTCAGGGCCTCGACCGCCTTGAGGTAGTGCAGCGTGCCCGCGTAGACGCCGGCATGGTTGGCGGTCGGCTTCTTGCCGCCCATCTGCTTGGCGAACCGGTCCGAGAACGCGCGGGTGGCGTCGGTGAGGTCCCAGTAGAACGGCTCGGTCAGGACCAGGCCCTGCGCCACCTTGGTGCCGAGCGAATGCACGTCGGAGGAGAAGACGAGGAGGCCGGCCAGCGCCTGGCCGCCCTCGGTGATGCCGAACTCGCCGGCCTGCTTGATCGCGTTGATGGTGTCGGCCCCGGCGTTGGCCAGACCGATCACCTTGGCGCCCGACCCCTGCGCCTGCAGCAGGAACGAGGAGAAGTCGGCGGTCGGGAACGGGGTCTTGACCGAGCCGACGACCTTGCCGCCGTTCTTGGTGACGACCGTGGTGGTGTCGCGCTGGAGCGTCTGGCCGAAGACGTAGTCGGCGGCGAGGAAGAACCAGGTGTCGCCGCCGCGCTTGACCATGGCGCCGCCGGTGCCGTTGGCGAGCGCCACGGTGTCGTAGACCCAGTGGACGGTGTTGGGGGTGCATTGCACGCCGGTGAGGTCGGCGGTGCCGGCGCCGGTGTCGATGAAGGTCTTGTTCTTCTCCTTGGTGACCTGGTTGATCGCCAGGGCCACGGAGGAGGTCACGCCGTCGATGATCATGTCGACGCCGTCGCGGTCGTACCATTGCCGCGCGATCGCCGAGCCGACGTCGGGTTTGTTCTGGTGGTCGGCGGCGATGACCTCGACCTTGAGGCCCTTGTCGGCGGCCTTGAAGTCTTCCACCGCCATCCGGGCGGCCACGAGCGAACCTTCGCCCGCGATGTCGGCGTAGACGCCGGAGCGGTCGGTGAGCACGCCGATCTTGACCGGGGTCTGGGCTTGCGCGGCCGCCGTCGTCAGGGTCCCCAGCGCGGCGGCAAGCAGCATTCGTCTCAGCATCCGGTCCGTCCTCCTCGGTGCGCCGGCCGTTTTGCGCGTCGGGGCTGAATGCCCGTCCGTCGCCAGACCTTGTTCGGCGCGCTTCTCTTCGTATTCGGACTGATGAGTCCGTCGATGCCCGAGGTCTTCAGACCCCGAGGTAGGCGTGGAGCTTGTCGATATTGGCGTCAAGCGCGTCGTTGGCGATCTCGTCGACCACCCGCCCCTGCTCGATCACGACGTGGCGGTCGGCCAGCGTCTGGGCGAAGCGGAAGTTCTGTTCGACGAGCACGATGGTGTAGCCGCGCCCCTTCAGCTCGCGGATCGTCCGGCCGATCTGCTGGACGATGACGGGGGCGAGCCCCTCGGTCGGCTCGTCGAGCAGGATCAGCTTGGCGCCGGTGCGCAGGATGCGGCCGATGGCGAGCATCTGCTGCTCGCCGCCCGAGAGCTTGGTGCCCTGGCTGCCGGCCCGCTCCTTGAGGTTCGGGAACAGGGTGTGGATCTCGGCCACCGACATGCCGCCGGGCTTCACCACCGGCGGCAGCATCAGGTTCTCGGCGACCGTCAGGCTCGCGAAGATCCCGCGCTCCTCCGGCACGTAGCCGAGGCCGAGCCGTGCGATGTTGCGCGAGGCCATCGCGATCGTCTCGACGCCCTCGTAGGTGATCGAGCCGGCGCGGCGGCCGAGGATGCCGATGATGGCGCGCAGGGTCGTGGTCTTGCCCGCCCCGTTGCGGCCGAGCAGCGTCACCACCTCGCCGGCCCGCACGTCGAGGTCGATGCCGTGGAGCACATGGCTCTCGCCGTACCAGCCCTCCAGGCCTCGCACCGCCAGGAGGGCGTCCGGGACCGCACGCGGCACGGTCTTCAAAGCCGCCTCAGCCAAGCCTGTCTCAGCCAAGCCTGTCTCAGCCAAGCCTGTCTCAGCCAAGCCTGTCTCAGCCATGCCTGCCTCAGCCATGCCCGGCCCCGATATACGCTTCGATCACGCGCGGATCCTTCGACACGGTGGCGTAGTCGCCCTCCGCGAGCACCTGGCCCCGGGCGAGCACGGTGATCCGGTCCGAGAGCGAGGCCACCACCGACAGGTTGTGCTCGACCATCAGGATGGTGCGGTCCTTGCCGACGCGGCGGATCAGGCTCGCGGTGCGCTCCACGTCCTCGTGGCCCATCCCGGCCATCGGCTCGTCGAGCAGCAGCATCTCGGGATCGAGGGCCAGGGTCGTCGCGATCTCGAGCGCGCGCTTGCGGCCGTAGGACAGCTCCACCGCCTGGTGCCCGGAGAACGCCGACAGGCCGACCTGGTCGACAAGGTCCAGCGCCTCGGCGTCGAGGCGGCGCAGCACCTTCTCGGCCCGCCAGAAATCGAACGAATCGCCGTGCTTGCGTCGCTGCAGCGCGATGCGGACGTTCTCCATCACCGTGAGGTGCGGGAACACCGCCGAGATCTGGAACGAGCGCACCAGCCCGAGCCGGGCGACGTCGGCCGGCTGCAGGCGGCTGATGTCGCGGCCCTTGTAGTGGATCGCCCCGGCGGTCGGGCTGAGGAACTTGGTGAGCAGGTTGAAGCAGGTCGTCTTGCCGGCGCCGTTCGGGCCGATCAGCGCGTGGATCGTGCCGCGCACGACTTCGAGCGTCACGCCGTTGACCGCGCGGAACCCCTTGAACTCCTTGGTCAACCCAGTGGTGGACAGGATGATGTCCTGTGCCAAACGCAAGCCTCCCCTGCATCTTTGGCAGGATGTATCGCCGGAAGCGTCGGCGCCGTCCATCGCGTTTTCGAGGGCGCCCCGAACATTCCCCGGCCGATGACACCCCTCTCCCGGACGAGAAGCGTGACAGCGAAGGCCCGTTGTCGGCTTGCCGCTTGCCGGCCCTTGAGAGGCATGCCAGTCTGACGTCGTCCGCATAAAGCGATACGGGAGAGCCCAGGCCGGTCCGACGACCGGTTATGGCGCCGACGGAGCAACCACCCCCGGAAACTCTCAGGCACAATCACCGTATCGTTGGACAATCTGGAGAGAGGCGCCGCCTGGCGTCCACCGAAGGAGAAACCTTGGAGGCCGCCGACGCGGCGTCCGGGGGAAGCTCTCAGGTAACCGCGACAGATGGGGGCAACCGAGGCGCGCGACCGCGTTCCTCGGCGGCTCGTGTCGTGGAACCACCAGATGCATGCGGATACCTTCGGGACCTTCGACGACACCCTCGCATCCGGGCCGCGGCGCACCCCGCTGCATGCCCTGCACCTGCGTCGCGGCGCGCGGATGGTGCCGTTCTCCGGCTACGACATGCCGCTGCACTATCCCGCCGGGCTGCTGAAGGAGCACCTCCACACCCGCGCCGGCGCCGGCCTGTTCGACGTCTCCCACATGGGCCAGATCGCGCTTCACGCGGACGACCCGGCGGACGCCGCCCGCGCCCTCGAAGCCCTGATCCCGGCCGACATCCTCGGGCTGAGGTGCGGCCGCCAGCGCTACGGCCTGCTGACCGACGCCGCCGGCGGCATCCGCGACGACCTGATGGTGGCCCGGTTCGGCGACCGGCTGGTGCTGGTGGTCAACGCGGCCAACAAGGCGGCCGACCTCGCGCACCTGCGGGCCAACCTGCCCGCCGCGGTGACGGCGACCCCGCTCGACCGGGCGCTCGTCGCGCTCCAGGGCCCGGCGGCGGAGGCTGCGCTCGCCCGCCTCGCCCCGGAGGTGGCGGCGATGCGCTTCATGGACGCCGCCGACATCCCGATCCTCGGCCAGGACTGCCTCGTGACCCGCTCCGGCTACACCGGCGAGGACGGCTTCGAGATCTCGGTGCCGGGCTTCGCCGCCGAGGCCCTGGCCGAGGCCTTGCTCGCGGACGGGTCCGTGATGCCGGCCGGGCTCGGCGCCCGCGATTCCCTGCGGCTCGAAGCGGGCCTGTGCCTGCACGGGTCCGACATCGGCCCCGACACCACGCCTACTGAGGCCGGGCTGGCCTGGGCGATCCCGTCCGCCCGCCGCGCCGGCGGGGCGCGCGAAGGCGGGTTCCCAGGCGCGGCCCGCATC
>NZ_VRUT01000004.1:0-81982 GCF_008039465.1 Methylobacterium sp. WL120
TCGTGGTCTAGCTCTACCCTTCCCCGACCCGCCGCCCGTCGTGGTCTATACCTCGTTTCTGGACCGTTCCGGGACTGGTTTACCTTGTGGCGTTCGACCCCTCCGGTATATTCGAGGGGCTCATCCGGGCGCGATGCACCACATCGATGCAGACCGCTCGCCACCGTGGCGGGGGGTTCTGTCTTTCCAGGCCATCCCCCGTGACCTCGAACGCGTGACGTACCGTCGGGTACCGTCCTGGCATGGCCCTCTCCCTCGACGTCCTCTCAGATATTTGCGATGCCGTCGGGGCCTGGCAGGACGCCTACATCTCCGAAGTCGGGCTCGACAAATACCGACGCGCGTGCGCGTGGGCCATGTCCGAGACGGCCAAGGCGGCGAGCATCGGCGTCGACGAGGCCATCGAGGACACGTTCGACAACGCCACGCCATGGATGCGAAAGGCGATGGGCTACACCCGGGCCCTCACGATGACCGGCGACCTCGTCCAGGCCGAGCTTTTCGTCAAGCCGTCCCAGAGCATCGTCCTGAAGTATTCGATTGGCTCGGGCCCGCAGGTGCGCCGCCCCGGCGACGTTGGCCTGGCCAAGGGCCGTATCCTGGTCCCATACTGTCAGAATCTGTACAGGACTTCTGTCTCGATGTATTAGCCCTCGAGCGCCGGAGAATGCGATAGGCTTCGTTCGATTTGTTTCGCTTGTCTGCTCAGGCAGCAATGTCTATACGCTGAAAATTACAACGATTTGTATTAACGACACGAAGGTCGCCGGCGTGTCTAAGCCAACGCTTTGATCCGGGCTCCCAACCGAATTGAATCTCGTCTGGACGCGCATACCAACGCAGATCAGCTTTCAATCCTCTTCTATAGCGCCCCACCAACTCAATACTCACGACGGTCCCGTCCCACATCAGTCCTTCTACTAAAAACGAATTTTCTCTACGCTCGATATTATTAATAATTGAAACAATTGCCGGAGCTTTTTCCGGCAAAACAGTTTGAAGTATTGAACGAAATTCCCGCTCATCGTCAGACGGTGCAGGACGGGGAAAAAGCTCTGCTTGCGTGATGTAGTTGATCATAGGCAAGCGTACGGTAGGTGCGCCTTCGGCTCTTACTTCGGCACGCTCTTGTACATTGATTGTACATTCAAGTGATGCGTCCAAAAGATCGATGCTCTGGTTTCTTTGCACATCGAGGCCGACGGAGGCCCTTGAAGCACTCGTAGAGGTACACAAGCTGATCCCACCAGACATGATCGACTCCAGAAATTATTGACTGTGCGTAAATACATATACCGATAATCTCGAAGATCAATCACTGAATATCGATGCTTAATCTGCTGCCTATACTAAGGATTATGGGCTGCGCATATTCCGTATCTGTGAACGCTCTGCATGGGGGCTACAGGCTTTCCTGAGATGCCTGCGGTAGGGCTATGCCACTCGCCCTATTTTTCTGCTCGTTGCCGCTTTAAGGCGTTCGCCGGAGACAGTCGCGAGAGCGAATGTCTAAAATGTCGCACCTTGAAGAGCGGACATTCCGCGATGACCCTTCTGGCAGGGCGTACGCTTGGCCGACGTTGCCCGGCTGATCGTCCTGTCACTGCGGGCGATGGCGAGCATCCGGCCCAACGTCGTCCGTCAGACCGTCGAGCACCCGTTCGGCACGCTGAAGGCCTGGATGGGAGCGACCCACTTCCTGACCCGGACCTTGGCGAAGGTCAGAACCGAGATGAGCCTGCAGGTTCTGGCCTACAACATGAAGCGGATAATCCAGATCTTCGGGGTCGGTCCGTTCATGGCGGCCATCCGGGCTTGTTGGCCACCGCTTCGCTCTGCGACACTCTCATCAGGACATTCGCCTTGAACCTGAGGGATCTGCGTTCCCACACGGCCTCGGTCGGGACCCGTCCGTCCGCCCTACGGCAAGGCTTCGTGCGAAAGCGTCATTTCCGCCCGTGGGACGATGCCTGCTTCCGAGAGGAAAGGCCGGAGGGCGGGGTTGAGGTTCCCCGGCCTCCATACAACGACGTGCTCGATGGTCGGGGCCTCCTGCAGGTCGCGGAAGACCACGTCGGCAACCCCCATCTTACGCAGCGATTGCGGTACGAGCGCTATGCCGAGGCCTTCCGCCACGAGGCTCACGATGGTCTGTTGGAGTTGCGCCTCAAGGCAGACGGTCGGTTCGAAGCCGCCCGAGCGACAGAACCCGACGACCGCCTCGCGCAATGTCGGCGCAACATCGGCCGGCGCCGCGATCAGGCGTTCGTCGACGAGGTCGTGAGCCTGGATGCCTTCCCGTCCGGCGAGGGGATGGCGGGCATGCACCGCGAGGCACAGCGGCTCACGGAAGATCGCGTGTGCGTCCAGTCCTCGCACGGGTCCGGGATTGAACATGATGGCGGCGTCGAACCGCCCGGTCAGCACCGCATCGGCCAGTGCGTTGGGAACGACCTCCCGCAGCTCGACCTGGACCTGGGGGTGGCTGGCCATGAACCGCCGCGCGAGCCCTGGCAGGACCGTGTGGGCGGCGTGCATCATGAAGCCGACGGACAGCTCGCCGAGTTCGCCCCCGTCGGCGAGCCGTGCATTACGGCAGGCTTGGTCGAACGAGGCCAGGACGGCGCGCGAATCCTCTAGGAACCGCCGACCCGCGTAGGTCAATGCCGCCTGCCGCGTGTGACGCTCAAGCAGGCACACACCGAGCTCCTTCTCCAGGTTGGCGATCTGCCGGCTCAGGGGAGGCTGGCTGATACGCAGTCGCTCGGCCGCCCGGCCGAAGTGAAGCGTCTCGGCCAGCGCCACGAAGTAGCGCATCTGTCGGATGTCGATCATGATACCGAAAGGGTATGAATGAAGGCGTCAATCAGCATTGGATGATATGGGGCTTCGAGGATAGGCCTGCCCCATCACTTCGGGGGACCCCCTGTCATGCTGTCCACGCTCACCGTCGTCCTGCCGATCTTCGCGCTTATTTTCGCCGGATGGCTCGCCCGTCGGATCGGCGTGTTAGGCCCTCAAGCGACGACGGAACTCAACCGGTTCGTGGTCTACCTCGCGCTTCCGGCGCTGCTGTTCGACATCGTCGCGCATGCGCGATGGATCGATGTGTGGCAGCCGGGCTTCGTCGCTGCCTTCGGCCTCGGCGCCGCCCTCGTGTTCTGCCTCACGCTCGTCGTCCGCTTGCAACGCCCGAGGCATCTGGCCGACGCCGCCATCGACGGCCTGAATGCGGGCTACGCCAACACGGGCTTCATCGGGTTCCCGCTGGCGTTAGTAGCACTCGGCCGGGAGGCTCTCGCCCCGACGCTCGTCGCTACGATCATAACGGTCTGCATCCTGTTCGCCATCGCCATCGTGCTGATCGAGATCGGGTTGCAGACCGAGAGTCGGCGCAGGGATCTCGTCATGAAGGTCGGCGGCTCGTTGATGCGCAATCCGTTGCTTGTCGCACCGGTCCTAGGCGCTTTCATTCCGCTCGCCGGATTGGACGTCCCTGCCCCTGCGGAGACCTTCCTGAAGCTGCTTGGTGGGGCAGCCTCGCCCTGCGCGCTGGTGGCGCTCGGTCTTTTCCTGGCAGCGGAACGGGCAGCGACGGATCGCGACCCAGGTTCGGCAGCGCTCTTGGTGGGGTTCAAGCTGATCCTTCAGCCAGCCGTGACCTGGATCCTGGCAACGGTCGTGTTCGGGCTCTCGCCGATTCTGACGCACGCCGCCGTACTGCTCGCTGCGCTTCCGACCGGAACGGGCCCGTTCATGCTGGCCGAGTTCTACGGCAGGGAGGCAGCCATCACCTCGAACGTCGTCCTGACCTCGACCATCCTGTCCGTCATGACCATCAGCGGATACCTCGCATTCGTGGCGTGAACCCACCGACCTGCTGGGGGACTGCGGGCATCAGGTCTGACGATGCTGGCTGCGTTCAACTTGCCGATGTGGCCTGGGCGCCAGGCTGGCAAGCCGCTCAAATGTAGGACGACGCAAGCGCCGGCGAGCCTTCCAGCGCGTGGGCGAGCACTTCCAGGCCCTGGGTGATCTGCTGCCGGGTGGAGGGGCCGCCGAGGCAGAGGCGTACCGCCTCGGGCGGCGTCCCGGCGACGCAGAACGGGTCGCTGGCGACGACGCCGAGCCCGGCGGAACGTCCCTGACTGGCGAAGGCCGAGCGGGTCCAGCCTTCCGGCAGCGTGATCCAAACGTGGAAGCCGTGCGGGTCCGCGGTGTAGGTCCCACTGGGAAGCAGCGAGGTCGCGATGCGCTGGCGCGCCGCGGATTCCTCGCGCACGAACTGGACGACGGCATCCGCCGTCTCGTCCAGGATCCAGCGCGTCGCCAGCGCTGTCGAGATCGGCGAGGCCATGACGGTGGCGGCCCGCAGGGCGCCGGCGAGCGGAAGGGCGGATCGGGCACTCGGGGCCACCAGGAAAGCCAGGCGCAACCCGGCGCCGAGGCATTTGGCGAGGCCGGCCACGTAGTAGGTGATCTCGGGGGCGAGCTCGGCGAAGCTCGGGGGCGGCGCCGGGCAGATGCGCGCGTAGGCATCGTCCTCGATGATGGTGACGGCGTACCGGCGGGCGACCGCGATGATGGCCTCACGTCGCGTCCGGGACAGGGTCGTGGTGGTCGGGTTTTGCAGGAGCGGGTTCAGGTAGATCGCCTTCGGCGCGACCTTTGTGCAGACGGCCGCGAACCCATCGGGGTCGACGCCGTGCCGGTCCATGGGCAGGTCGACGAGGCGCAGGCCCAGATGCGCCGCCAGCGACCGGATGCCCGGGTAGGTGATGCGTTCTGCGCAGATGGCGTCACCAGGGCGGGCTATCTGGCCTAGCACGCTGAACAGGGCGCTGTGGGCGCCCGGGCAGATGAGCAAGCGCTCCCGCGGCGTGTCGATGCCCCGGCCCTTCAGCCAGCGCAGGGCGGCTTCCTTGTCCTCGTCCGTTCCGCCGAAACCCTGGTAGCGCAGCAGGTTGGACAGGTCGCTGGACAACTCGGCGAACGAGGCCTGCATCCGCGCCTGCAAAGCCGGCGCGTCGGGCTCGGGAGGCAGGTTCATCGTGAAGTCGACCGGCCCGATCCGTGAGCCGTCCTTCGAAGGCGTGGCCCGGCCCGGGCGCACGGGATCGATCACGAAGGTGCCTTGGCCGACGCGTCCTTCGATCAGGCCGCGCTTGTGGGCCTCGACATAGCCGCGCGAGACGGTCGTGAAGTTCAGGTCGAGGGCCTCGGCCAGGGCACGCTGGGTCGGGAGCCGCGTGCCGACCGTCAGGCGTCCGGTCCGGATGTCGTCCGCCAAGGCCTCGGCGATGGCGAGGTAGTGGGGCTTCCCCCAACGCTTCAGATCGGGCGTCCACGTCCCGCTCACGACATCCGAAGGCGTCGGTCGCCCGTCTCGCGCTGCTGAGGTCATCCGTTCTCCAAGCGCACCATCAAGATGCGATCAATACCTGATTGTATGGGTAGCAAGCTCCATACCGTATCGGACGCCCAAACGGCATACAGAACTTATACATACAATACCATCAATCCATGCAGTCAGACTGGGCATAGCGTGATGCTCTGTTGTGCATATGCCGATCTGACTGCCAGTGGAGAACAGGCATCCGGAACTAAGGCGTGATGATGATTGAATGCAATATTGTATGCATTCAACCTGGGGCTATTGATGGTCTTGTTGATCGGCCTTCGTTGGCACGTCGCTTGCCATTACGGGCTGTGACCACCCGAGGCTTCGGTCGACGCGGTCCAACCCATCACGGAGTGAGATCCATGCCCGCAGTGAATCGCGAACCCCATAAGAAGGGCGACTTCCTGGTCGACTACGAGGAGAAGGTCTTCGAGGACGTGAAGGCCGAGCCAGGCCAGAAGGCGCTGGTCACCTTCCACACGGTCGCCTTCGAGGGCTCCATCGGCCTCGTGAACCTGCTCCAGGCCACCCGCCTGCAGCGCAAGGGCTTCGAGACCTCGATCCTGCTCTACGGCCCCGGCATCACCCTCGGTGTCCAGCGCGGCTTTCCGCGGCTCGGCGACGAGGCCTTCCCGGGCCACCTGAACTTCAACAACCAGCTTGAGAAGTTCATGGCCGAGGGCGGCAAGGTCTACGCCTGCCGGTTCTCGACCCAGGCCCTCTACGGCCACGGCGAGGCCGCCTTCATCGAGGGCATCCGCATGATCAACCCCCTCGACGTCCTCGACTGCATGCTCCTGCACAAGCGCGACAACGCGGTGATCATCGACACCTGGACCGTCTGAACGGGCCCTCGGCCCATCGACCGGGACGTCGCATCCGGCGGCCGCGCGCGACGCGGCCGCCGTCACCGCCGGAGGATCATCCATGTCAGAGAACCGGATCGTGCGGGCCGCCGCCGTCCAGATCGCGCCCGATCTCGACCGGCCGGAGGGCACCCTGGAACGGGTGCTGAACGCCATCGACGAGGCCGCCGCCAAGGGTGCGCGCTTCATGGTCTTCCCCGAGACCTTCGTGCCGTACTACCCGTACTTCTCGTTCGTGCTGCCGCCGGCCCTGCAGGGCGCGGAGCACCTGCGCCTCTACGAGCGTGCCGTGGCGGTGCCGGGCCCCGTCACCCAGGCGGTCTCGGCCGCCGCGCGCCGGCACGGCGTCGTCATCGTGCTCGGCGTCAACGAGCGCGACCACGGCTCGCTCTACAACGCGCAGCTCGTCTTCGACGCCGATGGCACCCTGAAGCTCAAGCGCCGCAAGATCACCCCGACCTACCACGAGCGCATGATCTGGGGTCAAGGCGATGGCGCCGGCCTCACGGTGGTCGACACCGCGGTCGGGCGCGTCGGGGCGCTGGCCTGCTGGGAGCACTACAACCCGCTTGCCCGCTACGCCCTGATGGCCCGGCACGAAGAGATCCACGCCGCGCAGTTCCCGGGCTCGCTGGTCGGTCAGATCTTCGCCGACCAGATGGAGGTGACGATCCGCCATCACGCCCTGGAGGCGGCCTGCTTCGTCGTCAACGCCACGGGCTGGCTCACCGACGAGCAGGTGGCGCAGGTCTGCCCGGATGAGCGCCTCCGCGGGGCCTGCCGGGGTGGCAACTGCACCGCCATCGTCTCGCCCGAGGGCAAGCACCTCGCCGACCCGCTCGGCACCGGAGAGGGCATCCTCGTCGCCGACATGGACCTCGCGCTGGTGACCAAGCGCAAGCGGATGATGGACTCGGTCGGCCACTACGCCCGTCCGGAACTCCTCAGCCTTCTCCACGACGACCGCCCGGCCTCGTTCGTGCACCAGCCGATCCGTTCGCAACATCAATATCGGAGCCTCGACCATGAGCAGTTCCCCGCTTCCGACGAGCCTTCCCACGCTTCCGCCGGGCATGGCGGGCCTGGTCGGGATGCCGACGGAACGCCTGATCAACGCGTTGCAGTCCTACGGCGTTAGGCTCGCCGACAGCCGCGCCGGTGCCCCGAGCCGGCGCGGCGGCGCCGGTCCCTCCGACCATAAGGCGATGACCATCGCGGGCCGCACCGTGATGGTGCCGGTCCACACCGAGACGGCCTTCGACTCGCCCTTCCTGGTGCGCCGCCCGGACCTCGACGGGGTCTCGGTGATCGAGCACGAGGGCGCGGTGATCGGCCGGGCGACCTTCCCGGGCAAACCGCGCTTCTACGCGCTCTCGACCTTCGACGGTGTCCCCTACTCGAAGATCGCCGTGCTGCATGGGCGCGACGTCCTCGCCACCACCGTGCTGCAGACCTGCATCCGCTACGCCAGCCGCACGAAGACCTGCCAGTTCTGCTCTATCGGCCAGTCCCTCGCCGCCGGCCGCACCGTATCCCGCAAGACCCCTGAGCAGCTTGCTGAGGTCGCCCGCGCCGCCGTTCTGCTGGACGGCGTCAAGCACATGGTGATGACCACGGGCACCCCGAACGCAACCGACCGCGGCGCCGCCATCCTCTGCGAGAGTGCTTTCGCGGTGAAGGCCGCGGTGGACCTGCCGATCCAGGCGCAATGCGAGCCGCCGGACGACGACCGCTGGTTCGAACGCATGAAGGCGTCGGGCGTCGACGCGCTCGGCATGCACCTGGAAGCAGTAACGTCCGAGGTCCGTGACAGGATCATGCCTGGCAAGGCGAGTGTGCCGCTGGAGCGCTACTACGACGCCTTCGCGGCGGCCGTGCCGGTCTTCGGGCGGGGCCAGGTCTCGACCTACATCCTCGCCGGTCTCGGCGATGCGCCGGAGGCGATCCTCTCCATGGCCGAGCGCCTGATCGGGATGGGCGTCTACCCCTTCGTCGTGCCCTTCGTGCCGATCTCCGGCACGCCGCTGGAGAGCCACCCGGCCCCGTCGCCGGATTTCATGCACGCGATCCTGCAGCCCCTGTCCGAGATGCTGGGTCGGGCGAACCTGCGCTCCACCGACATCAAGGCCGGCTGCGGTCGCTGCGGCGCCTGTTCGGCCCTCTCCACCTACGAGCGTACGGAGGTGGCGGCATGATCCTCGAACCCGTCGCGCCCTATCGCCCGAGCCATTTCCGGGTGAAGTTCGCCACCTCTCACTGGGAGCGGCGCGCCTGTGCCGCCCTGCGCCGGCAGGTGTTCTGCACCGAGCAAGGCATCTTCGCGGATGATGACCGCGACGCCATCGACGGACACGCTATCCCGATCTGTGCCCTCTCCACCCTCGGCGGGGATGCCGACGCAGTCGTCGGCACCGTGCGCATCCACGAGGTGGCGGAACGTCCTGGCGAGTGGTGGGGCTCGCGACTGGCCGTTGCCAAAGCCTTCCGCGGCACGGCGGCGCTCGGGGCCGGGCTGATCCAGGTCGCGGTCTCTTCGGCCCATGCACGGGGATGCACGCGCTTCCTGGCGCACGTGCAGGACCGAAACGTGCCGCTGTTCGAGGCCCTGCACTGGGCGAGCCTCGATGCGGTGGAGCTCCATGGTCGCCTTCACCATCTGATGCAGGCCGATCTCGCCGCCTACCCTCCGATGCACGACCCTGAGCACGGGCTCGTTACGTTCCGCAGGGCGGCGTGATGACCGCGGCCGTCGACCTCCAGGCCCTAGCCGGGCAGATCCGAAATGCACGGGGCGTCTCGCACAAGCGCGACATTGATGCCGTCGTCACGCGCCTCGGACTGGGCGCACGGCATGATGCGGTGCCGGTCGGAGACGATTGCGCCGCTATCCCCGATGGGGATGGACACCTGCTCTTCGCCATCGAGGGCTTCATCGACAGCTTCGTCTCGGCCGATCCCTACTTCGCCGGCTATTGCGGGATCATGGTGAACCTCAGCGACGTGGCAGCCATGGGCGGGCGCCCGCTCGCGGTCGTCGACGCCCTGTGGAGCCGGGACGCCGCGGCGGCGGACCCGATCCTGGCCGGTCTGTCGGACGCGGCCGCCCTCTACGGCGTGCCTGTCGTCGGCGGCCACACGAACACGCGTTCGGAGACCGGGAACCTGGCGGTCGCCGTGCTCGGCCGCGCCGGTCCCCGCCTGCTGACGAGCTTCGATGCGGCACCGGGCGACGACCTCGTCGCCGCCATAGACCTGCGCGGCCGTTTCCGCGATCCGCATCCCTACTGGGACGCTTCGACCGGGTCGCCGGGCGACCGCCTGCGCGCCGACCTCGCCCTGCTGCCGGGGCTCGCCGAGGACGGTCTCTGCCGCGCCGCGAAGGACATCAGCATGGCGGGCGTCGTCGGCACGGCGCTGATGCTGCTCGAATGCTCGAAGGTCGGCGCCGTCATCGACCTCGCCGCGATCCCGCGGCCCGACAACGTTCCCATGGCGCGCTGGCTCACCGCCTTCCCAAGCTACGGCTACCTCCTCAGCATCCGCCCCGCCGACACCCCGGCCGTGCTCGACCGTTTCGCCGGGCGGGGCATCACGGCCGACGTCATCGGCGCCATCGATGCGAGTCGGATCGCCCGCCTCCGCGATGCCGGAGGCGAGGAGGCCGTGGTCTGGGATTTCGTCGCCAGCCCGCTGATCGGCTGCGGCCGGGATGAAGCGGAGGCCTCGGCATGACCGGTCTGCGCATCGCCCTGCTTACCCACTCCACCAACCCGCGGGGCGGCGTCGCCCATTGCCTCGCCCTGGCCGAAGCTCTGTGCACCCTCGGGCACGAGGCGGTGGTCCACGCGCCCGACCCATCCGGCCGTGGTTTCTTCCGGGCCGCCGCATGCCCCACGGTGTCCGTCGCCGCCCGCCCCGTTGCCGGTGACACGGTCGAGCTCGTGCGGACCCGCATCAACGACTACCTCGTTCATTTCGGGTCGCCGGCGGCCTGCGACTTCGACGTCTTCCACGCCCATGACGGCATCGGCGGCAACGCGCTCGCCACCCTGAAGCATCGGCGTCTGATTCCGGGTTTCGTTCGGACGGTCCACCACTTGGATACATTCGCCGACCCGCAGCTTGCCGATTGGCAGGATCGCTCGATCCAGGAGGCTCGGCGCATCCTCTGCGTCAGTCAGGGCTGGACCGACCAGGTCCGTTCGGACTTCGGTGCGATGCCTGAGGTCGTCGGCAACGGCGTCGACATGGCGGCCTATCAACCCACGCCTGACCTGCAGGATGCCGCCGTACGGCGGCGCTGGGGGTTGGGCGACGGTCCCATCGTCCTCGCCATCGGCGGCTTCGAGGCGCGCAAGAACACCCTCGGCATCATCGAGGCGTTCGCGCGCTTGCGTGAGCGCCATCCCGGGGCCCAGCTCGTCATCGCCGGGGGAGCCTCGCTTCTCGATCACGCCGCCTACCGCGCGCGATGCCATGCGGCCCTGACCGCCAACGGCCTCGCGGCTGGGGCAAGCGGTCCCGTGATCGAGACCGGTCCGGTTCCGCAGGCCGATATGCCGGCCCTCTACCGTATCGCCGACGTGCTGGCGTTTCCTTCGCTGAAGGAAGGGTTCGGCCTGTGCGTGCTGGAGGCGATGGCCTGCGGCACCCCGGTCGTCGTCTCGCACCGACCGCCCTTCACCGAATACCTCGCCGAGGGTGACGCACTGTTCGTCGATCCGGCCGCCCCCGACGACATCGCCCGAGCCATGGCAATCGCACTCGTGCCGGAGACGCACGACCGCCTGAGGCTCGCGGGCTTCGCACGGGCCGCCGCCCATTCCTGGCGGGCCTGCGCCGAGCGCCACCTCGATGCCTACGCGGGCTGCGCCCGCATGCGACAGGAGCCGACCCATGCCTGAGATGCACTTCCACGTCCGCTGGCCCGACGGTCGGCGCGAGGTCTGCTACTCGCCGTCCCTCGTCGTGAAAGACTTCCTCGTGCCGGGCGAGAGCTACGCCGTAGACGAGTTTGTCGAGAAGACCCGTACCGCCCTCAACATCGCGAGCGAGCGCGTACGCGAGAAGTACGGCTTCGCCTGCTCGTCCGCCCTGGACCAACTCGCCCGGATCGAGGCCGCCGCGAAGCTCCAACCTTCCGATGGTCGGGTCACCGTCGAGACCTTCGAGCCCTGAACCGCCCCCCTTTCTGCGAACTCACGGAGTGAGAGCCATGACGTCCACCCCCCGTCACGTTCCCGTTGCCGTCGTCGGCGGCGGCCAGGCCGGCCTCTCGGTCAGCTACCACCTAAAGCAGCGTGGAATCGAGCACCTCGTCTTCGAGAAGAACACGGCGGCCCACACCTGGTCGACGCAGCGCTGGGACACGTTCTGCCTCGTCACGCCGAACTGGCAGTGCGACCTGCCAGGCCATCCCTACGATGGGCCGGAGCCGGACGGATTCATGCGAAAGGACGAGATCGTCGCGTATCTCAAGGCCTTCGTCGCCAAGGTGAACCCGCCGATCCGCGAGGGCGTCTCGGTTACCCGTGTCGAGCGGCGGGAAGACGGGATCTTCTCGGTCCAGACCTCGGAGGGCGACTACACCGCCGACGAGATCGTCGTGGCCTCGGGCGGCTACCACACGCCGATCATACCGCGCATGGCCGAGAAGCTGCCGGGCTCCATCACGCAGATCCACTCGAACCAGTACCGCAACGCCGCCCAGTTGCCCGAGGGCGAGGTGCTTGTCGTCGGTTCGGGTCAGTCCGGTGCGCAGATCGCCGAGGATCTGCATCTGGCCGGTCGCAAGGTGCATCTCGCGGTCGGCGACGCGCCCCGCTGCGCCCGGTTCTACCGGGGCCGCGACGTCGTCACCTGGCTTGCCGACATGGGCTACTACGAGATGACCGTCGACAACCATCCGCTGCGCGACGGCGTCCGCGACAACACCAACCACTACGTCACCGGCCGTGACGGCGGACGCGACATCGACCTGCGCCGCTTCGCCACCGAGGGCATGAAGCTCTACGGCCTGATGGAGGACTACCGTGACGGCAGCCTGCGCTTCCGCGACGACCTCAAGCGCTCGCTCGATGGCGCCGACCGGACCTACAACGGCATCAACGCGGCTATCGACAAGTACATTGCCGAGAAGGGCATCGAGGCCCCGGAGCAGGAACACTACGCGCCGGTCTGGGAGCCGGGCGAGCCGATCACCAGCCTTGCCCTTGAAGGGTCCGGCATCACGTCGGTGGTCTGGTGCATCGGCTTCTCGCCGGACTTCCGCTGGCTCGACGCCTCGGTCTTCAACGGTTCGGGCAGCCCGAAGCATAGGCGCGGCGTCACGAACGAGGAGGGGATCTACTTCATCGGGTTGCCCTGGCTGAACACCTGGGGGTCCGGGCGTTTCGGCGCGGTCGGCCGCGATGCCGAACACGTCGTCCAGGCGATCCAGCAGCGCCTCGGCACCGAGCGGTTCGCCCTGAAGTTCGCGGTCTGAGGCTGGCCTCGACGATAGCCCGGATGGCACCGGCCAGCATGTCGGGTGCAACGGCTCCGATCTCGCTCAACCTCGAAGCCCATGGGACTGCTCCGACGACGGTGTGCCTGTGCTATCCCTGCAACAAGGCGTCAATCCAAGCATCTGCCAAGCAAAATTGAGTAGACTACGAAGACTGAAGACTTAGAATATAATAATTGTTGGATATGCATACAAATTGAGTGCAGATCCGATCAATCAAAATAAATAACTACTAAAATTGCCGATACGCCGCCATCGCCGATGCTTCCGGCGGACGGGTGCGGCTGCCCGATGAAGTTCCGAGCAGGGGATTGATGATGTTGAAGAAGTTCGCGGCCGCGGCAGGAGCGTTCGCCGCAATCACCCTCAGCGCGACCGCCTCGTTCGCGCAATCCACCACCATTCCGGGTGAGCAGGTCGGCCTCGCCGTCGGTGCGCCGCTCCCCGAGGGCATCTACGCCATCGACACCTTCATCTACCGCCGGAACGACACCCGGTTCTCGACCGATACCGCGATCAACGTGCCTGTCCTGGTCTGGTCGACAGGCTTCAAGTTGTTCGGCGCCAACGTCGAGCCATTGCTCGCACAGCCCACGGTGTTCGGCTTCCCCAATAATCCGGCTGGCGTGCCGAACCGAGACTTCTCGGTCAATGTCGGAACCCTTGTCGGATCGATCTTCGCATGGGACCTGGGAAACAACTTCGGCGTCAGCTACTTGGCGGCGGTTCACCTGAACGATCTTGATGCCGGTCGTGGCCTGACGCAATTTTCGTCGAACACCTACCGCCAAGGCTTCGCGGCAAGCTACACGGGCGATGGCTGGAACCTCACGGCCAACCTGACCCATAACATCTACGACTCGCCCGGTCGGTTCGAGGGGCCGGTCGGTCGTGCCATCGGTCCCCTATACCTTGCCGACGCCCTCCTGCTCGACCTCACGGCCACCAAGAAGTTCGGCAAGTTCGAAGTCGGCGCGGTCGCCTACGGGGTGACGGACCTGCCTCTCGGCGGTCGCGACTTCGCGCGGGCCACCGCGCAGGGCTACACGCGGGCAGGACGCTTCGCGGTCGGCGGCCTGGTCGGCTATGATTTCGGGCCGTTCACCGCGCAATTGATGGTCGCCCGCGACGTCGCGGTCCGGACCCGCGGCACCGAATCCACCGACGGCTTCATCCGTCTCATCGCCCCGCTATACAGCGCGCCGAAGGCAGCCGAACCGATGCCCGTCAGTCTCGTCCGCAAGTATTGATTCCGGCATTCGCGCCCCCAATCACCCTCACTGAGGTAGGGGGGACGTGACCGTAATCGAAGTGAAAATCCTTCCCAAGGACTCCGCTTCGATAGGGGCCGGGTGGTTCAGTCTCAACAGCTACCGCCACCCGGCCCCGCCTTCCGCAACGGAGAAGGTCGATGACTTTGCACATGCGGTTGGCCGGTGCCGGCTTGCCCCTCTCGGAAGCGTCCAGCTACGTCCTGGGCATGCCGCACCTAAGCCCGAACGGCCTCTCGGAAAATTGGCTCTCGAAGGAGCTCGGACATCGTCACTGGAACTTGATCGCCAAGGCCTACGGCAAGGCGGCGACCGGGTTCGGTTCCGTGGGTGACCAGCCCATCTACGCCGCGTTCCGAAACATCTCGCTGCATGGTGGCGACCTTGGCGGCGTTCGGGAGAACGACAGCTTGGATGTACGCTCGACGATCACGCACCTCTCGGAGACCCGGGTCGTCAGTCGCCACTTCGCCGCGTGTCGGGACCGGTTGATCGCGGATGTGGAGATGACGTCCGTGTTCGTCAGGCGTCAGGCCGAAGGCATGAACCGCTCCATCACCCGTGTCAGGATCGAGGGTACCGGAAGCGCGGAACCCTCCCTGGGGACCGTGTCATCGCAGCCAGCGTATCGTTGTCATGAGACGTTGGCCCACGATGTGTGGGTCGATGAGAATGAGTTGGGCACAACACCAATCACGATGTGCCCACATTTGGACTTCAACGGTGCCGGCCTTCTATATTTCAGCAGCTTCATCGCCGCGGTGGATAGGGCTGAGTGGCGTTTCATCGGCAAACGGTCGGGCCAGTTCTCGACCAAAAGGCGTCAAGCGCGGTTCCACGCGAACATCGAGGTAGGTGACGACATCACCGTGCGGTTGTTCGCAGCACAGGATGATGCGGGATGCCGGCATCGTGCGCTTCTGAGCGCCTCGGTGGATGGTAAGCTCTTGGCCGATGTGGTGACGCACCGCACGATGTCCTGATCTAGCTTCCTACCTACCAACGACAATTTATTATATGTCCACTTAATCCTACGGCGTGTTGCTGGCAGTTTTCATCCAATCAGCATTCCAAGAAACTTACGCCGTTCAATGGACATTGATTTCGCTCCCAATGTATTCTGCTTCCATGTTCATCGAGGACCAAGGGGCTGAACGTCCGCTATTGTGAACGATCTGGATTACCTGATTTGGCGAGGTTGGGTCGTAAGCAGCCTCCCGCTGCGGGTGCCCAGCGTCGGATTCCGAACTCTAGCCATAGCTGAAATCACGGGTTGTGATTATGCCGAGGGCATTCTCGTTCGCCGTCAGAGCTCGGTCGTACTCAATCAGTCGTGCTACGTCCTCGCAGGCATCCCGGCCGTAGATCTTCCCGATCAGGTACAGGGTGGTGTCGATGGCGAGCGAGACGCCGCCACCAGTGACCACCACATCGTCGACGATTGCGGCGACTCGGGCGGTGACGCCCTCGGCTTTCGCGGACAGCAGGTCGAGGGGGGCGACGGTTTCGGCCCCGACGGCCGCGCGGCGGGTGGTAGCCATGCGCTTGTCGAGGCTGCCGGCCGCCGCAAGAATCAGGGCGCCCGTGCAGACGGAGGCGAGTGTCTCGGGCCGCCGGCCGCGCAGGAAGGCGAGGAGGCGGGCATCTTCCGACGCCTGCGGCCAGCCGGGACCACCGCAGACCACGAACACGTCGCAATCCGGGGCGTCAGTCACGCCGAAGGGCACCGTGACGGCTAGGCCACCCGCCATTTGGACCGGTCCCGGCTCGGCCGCGATCACGGCGTCGGCGAGGTTCGGCAGGATGCGCCGGGCCATGGACAGGACGCCGACTGTCCCGCCGAGATCAATGGGCTCGATGCCCGGATAAACGATGATGCCAATGCGCGCGGGTGCGTCCCGGTCTCGCATGGTATTCTCCTCTTGATCGTCGGACGGGTCTTAGCGCAGGACCTTCGACCTTCAGGCTGGACAGGACGGAATGACAGTTCGAACGACGGTGCGGCGGGAGCAGATCGAGAGCGAGGCGCGCTCCCAACTCTCGATCCTGGCGGACGAAGTGCGCCTCCACCGCAGGCAGCGCGACCTGTCCCTTGAGGCGCTCGCGTCCCTGTCCGGCGTCAGCCGCTCGATGATCTCGAAGATCGAGCGCGGCGAGGCGGTGCCCTCGACGGCCGTGCTGTCCCGCCTCGCCGAGGCCCTAGGCGTAACCTTCTCACGCTTGATGGCGCCGGAAACCGAGCGCGAGGTCCTGTTGATCCCCGCCTCGCGCCAGCCGGTCCTGCGCGACGACGCCTCCGGCTTCCTGCGCCGGTGTCTGTCGCCGGTCCTGCCAGGGCGCGGTATCGACTGGGTGCTCAACACCCTCCCGCCACGGGCGAGCACGGGCGAGTTCGTAGCGCACCGTAGGGGCGTGTCCGAATACATCTACGTCCTCAAGGGACGGCTGCAGGCGGTCATTGGCGACCGGATCCTTGTGGCGAACGCGGGTGACAGCCTGTATTTCGAGGCCGACGCCGGCCACGCCTTCACCAACATCGGCTCCGGACCCTGCGAATACTTTTTGGTCATCGACGCGTCCCGGCTCCGCTGAGGCGCTCACTGCCCCGAATAGGTCTCGGGTCGTTCCACCCTATTCAGAGCAAAGGCTTGCACCAGCCGCGCCAAGCATCGGGCGCAGTCAGCATGGCACACCTCTTGCCTCCCCGATAGTGGAATTCATTCCACTCTGAAGAGAGAGGCGGGCTACGTCATGACCAGCACTCCAGCAGTCGCAGCGTTGAACGTCCGAGCCGCGTCCGCCGACGACCGGCAGATGCGCCAGATCATCCTGGCCAGCATGCTCGGCACCATCATCGAGTGGTACGACTTCCTGATCTACGGCACCGCCGCCGCGCTGGTGTTCAACAAGCTGTTCTTCCCAAGCCTCGACCCCGTCGCCGGCACGCTGGCGGCCTTCGCATCCTACGCGGTCGGCTTCGTGGCACGCCCGCTCGGCGGCGCGATCTTCGGTCATTACGGTGACCGGCTCGGCCGCAAGGCGATGCTGACCCTGACTATGCTAATCATGGGCGTCGGCACCTTCTTGATCGGCTGCCTGCCTACCTACGCGCAGATCGGCCTGTGGGCACCAGTCCTCCTCGTCGCCCTCCGGCTGCTGCAGGGCATCGGCATCGGCGGCGAGTGGGGCGGCGCCGTCCTGATGGTGATCGAGCACGCTCCCGAGCACCGGCGAGGCCTATACGGCAGCCTTGTTCAGGTCGGCTTCCCCATCGGGATCGCTGCTTCGACCGCGACCTTCCTGTGGCTGACGAGCCTGCCCGAGGCAGACTTCCTGTCCTGGGGCTGGCGGCTACCGTTCCTGGCCAGCGCGTTCCTGATCGGCATTGGTCTGTTCGTGCGGCTGCGCCTCGTCGAAACACCCGCCTTCGCTCGGGTCAAGGAGGAAGCAGCGGTCGCGCACATGCCCCTCCTGGACGTCATCATGAAGCAGCCGCGCACCTTCCTTGTCGCGGTCGGCCTCAAGGTCTCGGAGGTCGCCTGGGTCTACATCCTGACCGTGTTCTCGATCGTCTACGCGACCAAGACCCTTGAGCTACCCCGCTCACTGATCCTCAACGCGATCCTGCTGGCGGCAGCCCTCGAACTCGTCACCATGCCGCTGTTCGGATGGCTCTCGGACAAGGTCGGGCGGCGGCCGATGTACTTCGCGGGTTCCGCCGTCAGCGCTTGCTGCGCGCTCGTGCTCTTCAGCCTCCTCGACACCCGCGACCCGACCACCGTAGTGCTCACCATCGCGGTGATCATGAGCTTGACCCATGCAATGATGTTCGGGCCGCAGGCGGCCTTCATGCCGGAGCTGTTTGGGACACGCACCCGCTACAGCGGCGCCTCCCTGGGCTGCCAGGTCGCAGCGGCCATCTCGGGAGGCTTCGCGCCCATCATTGCCACCGGGCTACTCGCCTGGGCAGGCGCGACCTGGCCGATTGCCCTCTACCTCATCACCCTCGCTGTCGTGAGCTTCGTCGCCACGATGGTTGCCGCGGAGACCCGGCATCTCGACATTACGAGAGCCTGACAAAACGGCATCCTCGCCCACGAAGGTTCCATTATGATGGAATTTCGTCCACGATAGATGGCGATCTGAGACTCACACCCCAAAACGGCAGAGCAAAAATCGATGACTGACAGGACGGTACTCAGCACCGATGGGGCTGCGAAGGCGGTTGGGCCCTATGCGCAGGGCACGCGGGTCGGAGACCTAGTCTTCGCCTCGGGCCAGCTTCCCATTGATCCGGCGACGGGCGCCATCCCCGACGGCGTCGAGGGCCAAACCCGGCAATCGCTCGCCAACCTCGCGGCGGTGCTAGCAGCGGGCGGTGCGAGCCTCGCCTCTATCGCCAAGACGACCGTGTTCCTCAAGAACATGGACGACTTCGCCGCGATGAACGGCGTCTACGCCGAGCACTTTCCCGAGGCACCGCCCGCCCGCTCGACCGTCGAGGTCGCACGGCTACCGCGCGACGTCCTCGTTGAGATCGAGGCCATCGCCCTCGCGACGGGTGCCTCGGCATGAACCCTGACGCCGCTCTCTGCGCTGAACCTGCCATGGTCGACGCCTTCGCCCATCCCGCCGGATCGGTAGCCGTAGAGGTGCCGGGGGGCGCCATGGCGTGGAGCGGCACGTTGCTCCACATCCACATCGCCCCCGCGGCGAGCTACGAGATGGAGGAGTTGCGGGAGGCGACCTGCGTAGCCGGCCGAGGCATCGTCGGCGACCGCTACTTCTTCGGGACCGGCACCTACTCGCCGAAGCCCGACGTGCGCGAGGTGACGCTCATCGAGCAGGAGGCCCTCGATGCCCTCGTGCGCAACGACCCGCCGCTCCAAGGCGGGCCGATTCAGCTTCTCCCGGTCGACCACCGCCGCAACCTGACGGTCCGGGGCGTACCGCTGAACCACCTCGTCGGCCGCCGCTTCCGGGTCGGGGAGGTAATCCTCCGGGGTGGCCGACTGAACTTCCCCTGCAAGTACCTTGAGGAACTGCTCGGGTCCCCGGTTTTCCTGCCGCTGTACAACCGCTCCGGACTGAACTGCAGCATCGAACGCGGCGGCGTGATCCGCCCCGGCGATCCAATCAGCCTCCTCGACGGGACCGCGGACTGAACACCATGACCGCTCGTATGATCATGAAGCTAAAGGTGGCGTCGGCCCGGCCGACAACGCCCGCGGTTCTGCACCTTCGTCTCGTTCACCCGCAACGCCCGGAGCTTCCGGCCTGGAATCCCGGTGCCCACGTTGATCTCCGGCTCCCGGACGGGCGCGTGCGCCAATACTCGCTCTGTGGTGATCCGGCCGACCGCACGGCGTACGAGATTGCAGTCAAGCGCGAGGATGCGGGCAGGGGCGGTTCAGCCTGGGCGCATGAGAACCTCTCGCCCGGCGCCGTCGCCCACGTCTCGGCGCCTCGCAACAACTTCCCCCTCGTGGACGTGGCTAGCGAGCACATCTTCGTCGCCGGCGGCATCGGGATAACGCCCTTCGTAGCCATGGCGCGCCAACTCGCGTCTGATGGCCAACCCTTCGTGCTCCATAATTGCGCGCCATCGCCCGAGCAAGCACCTCTCCTCAACGAGCTCCGCGCTGTTTGCGGCGGACACTTGCGCGAATGGTTCTCGTCGGAAGGCCGCCGTTTCGAACCGGCGGAGATCGGCCCGCCCCGGGACGGCACCCACGTCTACGCCTGCGGCCCCCAGCGCCTGCTTGACGCCGTGCGGGCAGCCTTGAGCGCCGCGGGCTGGCCGGAGGCACAAATCCACAGCGAGGTGTTCCAGTCGACCCTCGACGAGAACTTCAAACCGGAGCCGTTCGACGCGCGCATCGCCTCGACCGGCGCGGTGCTACACGTGCCGGCCGACCGCTCGCTGCTCCAGGTGCTGCGCGACCACGGATTGGCGACCGCCTCTTCCTGCGAGCTTGGCGTATGCGGGACCTGCACCTGCGGCTACCGGAACGGCGTGGTGATCCACCGCGACGTCGTGCTGCCGGTGGCGAGCCGACAGGACCGGATGACCCCCTGCGTTTCCAGGGCCCGCGTCAGCGTCACACTTGATCTTTGACAGAGTAGGTTTCTGCTTAAACGAGCAGCGGGCAAGCGGTCGGTACCGGCATCTGCAAACGGTCGTGAGCTGTCGCGACGGCTGTTTGCGTACATGCGAACTCCCATCCGGAAGCGGACCGTCTCAGATCCACCCAACCTGGTAGTTCGAACCTGACAAACGAAAGCTTGAGAGCCGATGTTCTCCAGTTCCGCAAGGGGTGGCGAGCTGACGGCATCGCGCCGCTAACCGCTAAATCCGCTAAACGACGACGCAGTTTAGCAATTTTAGCAGTTAGCGAGGTCCTTAAGATCTGCCAGTGCCTTAAAAGCGCGCGGAGAGCGCGCCACTTCTATAATGCGATTGTGAGCTATTAAACGAGTTAAAGCGAGCTCGGCATCTTTTTTTAACCGCGTTTTCACAGGCCCAATTTGCATGATTTCTTTGAGAGTTGCCGACGCATCCGGTCGTGTGTGGATCCATTCTAGAAGTGTGTTCGCTTTTTGAAGATCAGGATTAGGACGGTGCATATCCCGAAGCCTGATAGCTTCATTTAGGTACCAAACCATTAGATGTTGCGCATTTAACATTTCATCTTTTTGGATCACCGAGCAATCAGGATCTTTAAAGATAGATATGGTTGCAGCAATTCGAGCTACTTGCTCCGCTGATTTCGATGCAATATCTCTAACAGCATATAGATCTTTGTTTTTCCCGGATTCGAACTCTGCCCAATTGTAAAAATATTTCCAAAGTTGGGTGGCCTCATCGGACATTGAGATAACTTTTAATATCAGCCCGATATTTACATCAGCGTCATGCATTGCCGATCTATTGAATACGTCACGTAGAGCGTCATGATAAATCCTTATGTTATCTTCATCCTCTTTCTGCGGATCCCTATACCCTCTCGAACCAATCAAGCTTTTGGGGTATGATATTAGGAGGCGTGACAGCAATCCTTGATGGCGCAAAGTATCGTCGTTCAAAAATTCCCCGGCAAGATCTGGCTGTATCATAAGATGAATCGACAGGCGTCTCCCGTTAAGTACTGTTAATCCATCCTTGACACGAAGGCGTTTGTAGGCCTTGCCATCCCAGAGTACTGAAAGGCCGGCCGCCGTTCTCATCCGGGCGTCGCCCGCCATGCTATACCCGCCGGTAAACTGACCGCCTTCCGAAGTAAAGATGCCGAAAGAAGCAGGAAGCTCAGGCCAAGCTTGAACTAAGCCCTCAAATGTGAGTTCATTGGATGAATACACTTTCTTTGGAGGCTTAATTGGCAAAGAACCAAGCTGTATGAATTGCGCCTTCCGTATTTCACGGTTTAAATTTTTGTCATTTCGTATATTTTGATATTCAACACGCCAAGCTTCGCAGTCGGCGCTCCACTCAATCTCTTGGCGATGATAATCGGAAGCTGAGTCCTTCTCGACCTGCTCAATAACCTTAAAAGCCTCAGTGTCTGTTGACGTTTTTCGGTCTCCGGTTTCTGCTAGTGTTGCAACAAAAAGGCTTAGGGGCCGCGTCTGACCGAAAGGAAGAAGAACATCCGCTAAACCTTGGGCGACAAGGGCAGCAGCTGCCAATACGGATTGCGCAGCCATCTCCAAGGGGACTTGCTGCTTGGCGGCAATAGCCGCGGCAGCTGGGCCAAGAACTTCGCCCAGACATTCTACAGGATAGGGTAGAGGATCGGGGATGATCTCGACGAGGGGCAACGGGCTCGCTTCAGCCAACGAGGCGACTTGACCGCCTTGTGCTGACACCGTCTCTTTGAAATTGGGCAAAGCTATTCTCTTGTCTGCATCGTCAGCGATCGCGCTGTTGAGACAAGAAAACCAATTACATACGCGCACGTCAACGGATTAAACCGTTGAAGGTAAACGCTACCGCCTACGTCATACTGGCACCGACTGCCTCAGGTGGCAACTTGATGTCGGAATCCTGGTTAATATTATACCAATACGATGAGATTTTTATAGGCAGGAAGCTTTTGCGTGCGACCGCGGCTCCCGGCAGACCGAGCGACCGAAGGCATCAAGGCCCCCCCTAGGACCTCGTCCCGTCCGGTGACGGGGTTGCGCCATGTATGGACGCCGCAGCCGCCTGCGACGCCCATGCGATGGGTCGGGGCGAACAGGTTCGGCAAGGCGAGCAACAGCAGGAAGGCATAGAGCAGCGCCGCGACCGTAGACCAGTCGAGTCGCGTCCGGAAGAAGGCGCCAAAGTATGGATGCCTGCGCGGGCTACGGTCGTCGGCACCGTGGGATCCGATGCCTCTGTTCCGTAGCCCGCCATCCGCCCGGTCCGATACGTCGGTCGGATCGGTCATCAGAAGCGGTAGTTCAGCCCGGCCCGCACAAGCCCGAAAGCCGCATCGCTGCGGCCTGCGCCATAATAGGCGGTGGTGGTGGCGTCGTAGTAGGTCGCCCCCGAGTAACGCTTTCCGAGATTGAGGTAGAGCGCCTCGATCTTGGCCGAGAGCTTCTCGGTGAAGGCGTATTCGATGCCCCCGCCGACCGCGTAGCCGGTCCGCGTCGTGTCTGGTAGTGTGTAGGGGTAGGCGGCCGCGTTCGCCGTCCGCGATCCGCCGCCATAGGCGAAGCCGCCGGTGCCGTAGATCAGCACTTGGTCGAAGGCGTAGCCGATCCGGCCGCGCACGGTACCAAAGTAATCGAGGCTCGGGCGTACGCTGTAATACGGCGTGGTGCCGAGATACGCGGCGTCCGCCTTGGCGAAGGCCGTGCCCTGGATGTCGGTCTCAACGCCAAGGACGAAACCGGAGGCGCATTAATGCCGGGTAGGCTTTCACGTCTTCTCCGACCAACTGGCGGCCGGAAACCGGACCAGCCATTTTCGGCCAGGATCACACGAAGCCGGCCCACTGGCTTGCTTGGAAGCGGACCTTCCGGCCTCCTGCAATGGGTCGAAGGCGGCCGGGGACGGTGGTCTGGGAAAGGTACGCCTTTCTCAGACTAGTGCTTGCGACCGCTTCCAACCAAGATAAAAAACCACCGCTGACTCCCCGCCCCCTGGGCCGATGTCCCCTGCCGCGCCACATCAATGGCTGAGGTAGATGGAGGAGTGTCATCGTGGCAATTCAAGCGCGAACGGGAGGCCTGTCCCGGCCCCAGGCCGCGGTACTCGCGATCGGCGCCGTCACGGCGGCGCTTTTGATCGGACGGCGCGCGAGCCCGACGCCTGAACACCCTCGAACGCAGCGGTGGTATCGGCGTCTCGACAAGCCGGACTACACGCCGCCGTCCCTTGTCTATCCTGTCGCTTGGACCGGCATCCAGGCGTCGCTCGCCTATGGCGGCTACCGGCTGCTGCGTGCCGAGGGGTCGCCTGAGCGGACGACGGCCTTGGCGTTCTGGGCGGCGAACCAGGTCGGCATTGCGGGCTGGAGTGAGGTGTTCTTCGGTCATCGCTCTACGGGGTGGGGCGCCGTCGCCTCGGCCGCGCTGGGCGCGAGCGCAGTTGGCTACGTGGCGGCGGCCAGTCAGGCCGACAAGACCGCTGGTCAGCTCGGCATCCCGCTGGTCGCGTGGGTGTCATTTGCGACGCTGCTCACCGAGGAGATCTGGCGGAAAAACGACTAAGCCCTGTTCCGTATGCTGATGTTATGAAAATGCCTGACTGCAAAGTGGTGGGTGTCTACTTCCAGCATCGAGCCAAAGGTTGCTCCCCACCCAACTCGGACGTTGGCCTCTATTCCAACAGCCTGGGAGCGGACCTTCCGAAGGTTGGCAAGGGGTGGTGAGCGGACCCTGACCCTTCGTCCTGAAGCGGACGTTCCGCATCCGACCCTTCCCAGTCATTCGGAATGTCTGCTTCAAGGCGTTCTGGTTTCGGTGATCGCACAGCGTGACCGTAAGCGCCGTCAACCGTGATGTGCATAAGGATTGATAGCCCGAGCCGATCGTGCGAGGGCAAACCTATGTCCAGCACGCCCACCCGTTGCATCGCCTTGACCAAAGAGCTGGAGGCGTACCTTCGGTCTCAAGTCGCCTCGGGGCGCTATGCCAGCGCGAGTGAAGTCGTCCGCTCAGCCCTGCGCCTGATGATCGACCGCGAGGGCGCCATCCTCGTGCCCCGAGCTGGGGTGGCGGGACCGAAGGCCGGGCACAAGTCGGCCTGACGCGAGATGGCAACCAACCCGAACGCGGTGACCGACACCGCCCGCCTCGCCGCGCTCGCCGCGCTCGACATCCTCGATACCCTGCCCGAGCAAGGCTTCGACGACGTCGTGCGGCTCGCGACGCGCTTATGCGCAGCGCCGGTCGCCCTCGTCAGCCTGGTGGCCATCGACCGGCAGTGGTTCAAGGCCAACGTCGGCTTCCCCCATTGCGAGACCGACCTCGACAGCTCGGTCTGCAAGTTCGCCCTCGTCGAGCCCGACCTCCTTGTCATCCCGGACCTGACCACCGACCTGCGGACCATGGCCAACCCGCTGGTCACGGGGGAGCCGCACATCCGGTTCTACGCGGGCGCGCCCCTCCGCACCCTCGAAGGACACGTGCTGGGCTCGTTGTGCGTCATCGACACCGTGCCCCGGCCCGACGGATTGACCCCGGAGCAGGCCGACGACCTCAGGGCGCTCGGGCGCCAGGTGGCGAACCTGCTGGAGATGCGCCGCGCCGTCGAAGGCCGCGACCAGGTCCTGGAACGGCAGCGCACCGAGTTGCGGCAGGCCCGGCGCATCGAGGTCCTCGCCAAGGCCTCGCAGGCCCTGTTGACCGCCACCGACCCCGCCGCCGTGCTCGATCCCATCCTGTCCGCGAGTGCGGGCACGCTCGGGTTCGACCGCAGTTACATCTACGACATCTGGCAGGACGGCCGGCACCTACGCCTCACCCATTCGCTGAACGCGACCGTTGAGGTGCAGGCATTCCTGCATCGGATGCCCTACGGCGCACCGCTCTGTGGCATCGTTGCCGAGCAGGGTCGGCCGCTGCTGCTCACCGATGTCCAGAACAGCGAGGAACCCGCCTACCAGACCGCCCGCGGCATCGGGTTGAATGCCTACGCCGGCTTCCCGATCACGAGCCGCGGCAGCCTGCGCGGCGTGATCTCCTTCGCCTCGACCCAGGTCCCCTCGTTCGACACCGACACGCTTTCCTTCTTCGAGACGCTCGCCCGCCTCATGTCGGCGGTCTACGAGCGGCTGGACGGCGAGAAGGCCCAGCACGCGAGCGAGGTGCGGTATCGAACCCTGTTCGAAAACATCGACGCCGGCTTCTGCATCTGTGAGGTGAGGTTCGACGGGGACGGACGCGCGGTCGATCATCGCGTGCTGTCGGCAAACCCCGCCTTCGCGAAGCACACCGGCCTGACGGACGCCGTAGGACGCTGGGCCACCGAGATCGCACCCGGCATCGAGCAGCACTGGCACGACGCCTACGGGCAGGTCGCCAAGACGAAGCTGCCGATGCGGTTCGAGGGCGAGGCGGTGCCGCTCGGACGCTGGTACGACGCCCATCTCTTCCCGGCCGGCGATGACCGCGTGGCGATGCTCATCGCCGACATCACCGAGCGTCGACAGGTCCAGGACGCGCTGCGCGAGAGCGAGGCGCTGGCGCGGGAGAACGTCGAGCGCGTGCAACTCGCGCTTGCGGCCGGCGCCATCATCGGCACCTGGCATTGGGACATGCCTTCCGACCGCTTCACGGTCGACGAGGGCTTCGCCCGGTCCTTCGGTCTCGATCCCGCCGTGGGACGGACGGGCATCCCCCTCGCCCAGATCGTGGCGACGGTGCATCCCGATGACCAGGCGGGTTTGGCCACCGCCATCGAGGAGGTGATCGCGCGTGGCGGCGCCTACGCCCACCAGTACCGCGTGCGCCGCGCCGACGGACGCTACTACTGGATCGAGGCGAACGGGCGCGTCGATCTGGCCCCGGACGGTACGGGGCTGACCTTCCCGGGCGTGCTGATCGACATCGAGCGGCGCCGCATGGAGGCCATGCTGATTGAGCTGGCCGAGCGGCTGCGCACGCTGGACTCGCCGCAGGCGATGGCCCTCGCGGCGGCCGAAACGGTCGGCCTCGCACTCAGCCTCTCGCGGTCGGCCTACGGCGACGTTGATGAGTTGGGCGAGCACATCGTCATCGCACGGGACTGGCTGGCGTCCGGTCAGCTCAGCGCGGCCGGAAGCCACAGCTTCGCCGACTACGGCACCTTCAGCGAAGCGCTGCGGCGCGGCGAGGATGTCGTGGTCGCGGACGTCGCCGAGGACCCCCGCACCGCCGGCCAAGTCGATAGCTTCCGAGGACTCGACATCGGGTCCCTGGCCAACCTGCCGCTGATGGAAGGCGGGCATCTTAAGGTCGTGTTCTGCCTCCACCGCGACCGCGCCCAGGAGTGGTCCGCCGAGGAGTTGGCCTTTGCCCGTCGGGTGATGGACCGAACCGAGGTCGAGATCGCGCGGCGCTCGGTCTCGAAGCAGCTCCGGGAGAGCGAGACGCGCTACCGCACCCTGTTCGAGAGCATCGACGTCGGATTCTGCATCGTCGAGATGAAGTTCGACGATGCGGACCGAGCGGTCGACTATCGCATCGTGGAAGCCAATCCGGCCTTCGAGCGGCAGACCGGCACCAAGGTTGCCGGTCTCTGGGTCAGGGAGTTCGCACCGAACCTGGAGCGGCACTGGTTCGACACCTACGGGCGCGTCGCGCTCACGGGCGAACCGGCGCACTTCGAGAACAAGGCGGACGTATTCGGGCGCTGGTTCGACGTGCGGGCGTTGCGCATCGGTGATCCGGCCGACCACCGCGTCGCGATCTTCTTCAGCGACATCAACGACCGCAAGGGCATGGAGGAAGCGCTCCGGCGGTTGAACGACACGCTCGAACAGCAGGTCCAGAAGCGCACCCAGGAACGCGATCGGCTCTGGAGCAACACGCAGGACATCCAGGTCATCGTCGACGGCAAGGGTGTCTTCCAGGCCGTCAATCCGGCCTTCACCGCGATCCTCGGTTGGACATCCGAAGATGCGGTCGGCAAACCCCTGTTCGAGTTCCTCATCCCGGACGACGAAGGCTTGACCGACCGTGCGCTCCAGCATGCCCGCGTCCAGAGCCTGCCGGTCATCGAGAACCGGTACCACCACAAGGACGGGGGCTTCCGCTGGATCTCCTGGGTGGCTGCGCCCGATGGCGACCTGATCTACGCGAGCGGCCGACACATCACGGCGGAGAAGGAGCAAGCCGAGGCCCTTCTCAACACCGAGGAAGCGCTGCGCCAAGCCCAGAAGATGGAGGCGGTCGGCCAGCTCACCGGCGGCCTGGCACACGACTTCAACAACCTGCTGGCAGGCATCTCGGGTTCGCTGGAGATGATGCAGAACCGAATGCAGCAGGGGCGGTTCAACGACGTCGAGCGCTACATGGCGGTGGCACAAGGGGCCTCAAAGCGCGCTGCGTCCCTGACACATCGCCTGCTAGCATTTTCGCGCCGCCAGACGCTCGATCCGAAGCCCACCGACGTGAACCGCCTCGTCGCAGGCATGCAGGAGATGATCCAGCGCACGGTCGGACCGGGCATTCCGGTTGAGGTGGTCGGTGCATCCGGCCTCTGGCCCGCGCTGGTCGATCCCCCGCAACTTGAGAACGCGCTGCTGAACCTGTGCATCAACAGCCGCGACGCGATGCCGGACGGAGGACGCATCACGGTCGAGACCGCCAACAAATGGCTCGACGAGCGGGCTTCCCGCAAGCTCGATATGCCGGAAGGGCAGTACCTGTCGCTCTGCGTGACCGACACCGGCACTGGCATGAGCCCGGAAGTCATCGCGCGGGTGTTCGAGCCGTTTTTCACGACCAAGCCTATCGGCGAGGGCACCGGGCTCGGCCTGTCCATGATCTATGGCTTTGCCCAGCAGTCCGGCGGACAGGTGCGGATCTACTCCGAGGTCGGCGAGGGAAGCACGATCTGCATCTATCTGCCCCGCCACTACGGCGAGGTCGAAGCCGATGATCCAACGGCCAAGCTCACCGTGCTGCCCCGCTCCGAGCAGGGCGAGACGGTGCTGGTGGTCGACGACGAGCCGTCCGTGCGGATGCTCGTCACCGACATCCTCGAAGATCTTGGCTACCTTGCGATCGAGGCGGGCGACAGCGCGGCGGGGCTGAAGGTCCTGCAATCGGATGTACGCATCGATCTTTTGGTGACGGATGTCGGCCTGCCTGGCGGCATGAACGGGCGGCAGATGGCGGATGCGGCGCGCGTTAGGCGTCCCGACCTCAAGGTACTGTTCATCACCGGCTACGCCGAGAATGCACTCGTCGGCAACGGGCACCTTACTCCCGGCATGGCGGTGCTGACCAAGCCGTTTCCGATCGAGACCATGGCTGCGCGCATTCGGTCGATGATCGAGGCGAAGCGGTAGAGGGCTACAGAACGCATCGTTTGCTTTGAGGTGGGACCGGAACGTCCGCTTCCGGGCGAAGGGTCAGGGTCCGCTCCCCACCCAACCTGGTCGCAGAACAGACGGGCGGGTCCCGACCCAACCACGCCATAGCGCGCAAATTCCGTCTTTGCCGAAAGCGGACGTCGGTCCGCACAGCTAAGATGGGTACGCGTCACCTCGTCCAGCTTCCCCAGCCAGCCTGGGCCGCGCGGAAGCGACCGAAGCGTTAGTCATGTTCGTCCGCGAAGGGTCGTTCCCGGTGTGTAAGGTGTCTGGTCGGAAGACGACCCTCATGCACCCCGGCCAGCGCATCCAAGCACTGTAACGTCGGGGTGCCGGCCTTGCCGGAGATGGGCTTTCAAGGTTTTTTGCTCATCTCACGGGTGAGACAGTGCAGCCTTAGGCTGCCTTCAGGTTACCAGCGGACAGCTTGCCGCTGCGCTTGTCGGTCTCTTCCTCGTAGGAGACCTTCTGGCCCTCGGCCAGGTTGCCCATGCCGGCGCGCTCGACGGCCGAGATGTGGACGAACACATCCTTGCCGCCGTCATCCGGCTGGATGAAGCCGTAGCCCTTGGTATCGTTGAACCACTTTACGGTGCCGATGCTCATAGGAAGTTCCTAGACGTCTCAGGCGAGCCAACGCAGCGCGCCCGCACGCCAAGTAGATGGTTTCGATGCGATGTACCACGTAGCGAAGGCCGACTCGGCGGCGAACGAGCTATCGTCCGCGATGGCATCAACCCTTTGATTTTAGGCAAAGGGGTTGCCCATCAGCGCTTCATGCTCTCACACGCATACGATGATCCGGTCCGACCTCGTCCTGCGCCTCGCTGCCCAGAACCCGCATCTCTACGAGCGAAACTGCCAAGCGGTGGTCGATGCCATTCTTGGCCGCCTCGCGGATGCGCTTGCGGCAGGCGATCGGGTGGAGATCCGTGAGGTCAGCTCGTTCTCGGTGACACGTCGAGATGCGCGTCACGGGCGCAACCCGAAAACAGGAGCAGCAGTAGCTGTGCCCGCCAAAACCGCGCTTGTCTTCAAGGCTGGCAAGGAGATGCGAGATCGGGTGAACCTGAAGACGCTTCGAATTCGTACGTCGTCGATGCTGCTCCCTATGGTGGTAGCAATACCAGAAGCCCCAAAAGCTGAAATCGAAGAGGCGAAGCGCTTGGGCCATGAAGCTGGGCTCGTCAGCTCCAAAGTTGCGGGGGGATTGTCCCTACGGTTTGGATCCTCCGAAATCTTGCCATGCGTGGATGGACGGCTTCGCTGAGGGCCGAGTCGAGGCCAAGGAAATAACGATCATGCCTTTCGCCTGGGCTGAAGGTCGCGCTAGCAAGGGCGCAATGTCAATCAATCGGCTTGTGCCCTTACGACGGACACCCTGGGCACCCATCTGAGATCGTGAATGGCTCTGCTTCCACGCAAGCCATCGCTGGGCCCGACATCCGTCGACAGGAAGGCAGCGCCTTCTGACCGCGCCCTTACGGGAACACCACCATGTCCCACCTCTTCAAGATCGGACAGCGCGTCCGTCAGGCGCCATCGAGCGAGGCAGCCGACCGCGACGCTCGGGGGGAGGTCTACGAGGTGATCCGCTTGATGCCGGAGGATCGCGCAGGCGCTCTTGGATACCGGGTCAAGTCCGCTGCCGGTGAACGCGCCGTGACTCAGGACGAGATCGTACGGGCTTGATCGGAATCGAAGGTCGGGCGGGGGACAAAATGCACCATCAGGCATTCCGTTCTCTTGCACGCATCATCGAACAGTAGGCGTCTTTAAGCGCGAAGGGGATCATCATGGCCCAGGACAACAAGCGCGGGAACCGCGAGACAAAGAAGCCGAAGAAGGCTGTTACTAAGACCAACGCGGCCGCCCCATCCACGAAGGACGTCGTTGGCAATGCGGTCAAAGCCGCCAACTCCAAGAAGTAGGTGCGGGAACACCTCATGGGGTCATTCCGGACATAGGGTAAGGCCTGTCGGGAACCGCCGGCGGCTCTGGTGAGTGAACGCTGGGATCCTCATGCCGGGCTATGATCCGACCTGAGCACGTCGAATGGCCCGCAGACCCTTGCCTCCACAGCACGGACTATGAGGCAGGGGTCGACGCCATCACCCGAGCTCTGAACGTTGTACGCGCCGACGCCCAATTTGCCGGCATGATTATCTTCACACCAAACCCACATACGATACGTATTACCCCGTCCAAATTTGAGACAGGGCACTTCGGTTGGACAATCATGAAAGATAATTCGGTCGTCCGCCAATCGACCCATTCTTTCGGATCACAGGACGCGTCTGAGGCAAGTGCAGACACGGCATTCCGGGAGATCACACCCGTCTGGCAGTCCGCTCAAGCAATTTAGGAGGAGCGAGGAGTGCTGACCGAGTACGTTCGGTTTAGGGATCAGTTGGAGTACCGTGATCCGCGGACAGCGCTTGGGCACCTTCGACAGGCGAATGCTTTCCAAAGGCATTCGAGGAGCAGCTTTTTGTCAACCGCGAATTAGATCTCGCGCAGAACTCTCGGGCTCGATTTGGTTGCCGATCTGTATGATACTGCTAAGGTTGCCAATCGCTGGCCGGAAACCACCAGGCGTCAGCGACTGAGAGTGCGATTTGCTCCCGCCTTATGGTTGAGAAGCAAACATGCCCAGCACGCTAGAAACACCCGTCAATTCATCCGCGTATCGCGCATTGATCCTGCTGCCCGATGGCAGAGTGTTGGATACCAACTCGCTGATGGCCACCAACGACGACGAAGCCATCAGACTTGCGGAAGCCATGGTGGATGGTCACGCCGTAGAACTATGGGACGGCCTACGGTACATCGAGTATTTTGCAGCCAAGTCTCCACGTCTCGACGATCGGCCGCAGGAACCATTAACCATTGTGGACGTATGATTTGATACACAGCACGGAGGGCAGTCCTGCCATCCGCGTTTAGGTGCGCAGCGCCCCGGTGCTATTATGTCTCGTTATACATTCGACGTTCACGACGACGGACCCGCGCATTGGGCGGATGATAGCCGTGAATGCGAAGGTCGCGGCGATATCGAACTGTTTGCCCGCCGATTGCTGGATGAGGCTCATACCCGTCAAGCTGATCGAGACAGTTTCAGTGAGAGAACCACTGTCATGGTTCTGCGTGAATGTGGAGGCGTCGTTTTGAACGCACACGCAAAGCGGGGTGGTCACGTCAACATAGCCTGGGCCTCAAGATAGCGCAGCAGAGTTCGGTGTAATGGTAGCGACTGCCTAAGCTCGACTTTGGCCATTCAGGCCGCCTGGCACAGGGCGTAGGCCCAGGCTGGTGGAAGACGGAACCGACGTTTCCTACGGTCGCGCCTGCGGCCTGACATCGAAGAAGCTTCCTCGCGCCAGATGGTTCGACGGACGGCTGCGAGAGCATCGGAGAAGGTCGGCTGCGGTTCGGGGTACCACGCAGTCGCCGCGACCTGCCGCCTCTCACGTGCTGTCAGCCGGGTCGCGAGCAGGGTGACGATGGAGAACAGGGCGAGCAGGCAGGGGGGCGTACGAGCGATAGCCTTGTCGGACCATTGCCGCTGTGTCTCGACGCCGAGATGGGCACGCGCTTCCTGGAAGGAGACCTCGCCTGCCAGCGCCGGACGATCCTTCGACTAGCTCAGGATGAGGCACGTCACGATCTGGGTCGGGTCTCGTGCGGGGTCGGTGCAGAGCAGCGATTGGGGATCGAAGCGGCTCTCGGGATCGCGGATCAGAACCCAGCGGATCGGCACTGCTGGTAGACCGGAATGATGCCAGACGGCGGTGGCCGCGGCGATCTCGATCTTGCGCTCGCCCATGCCGTACCAGCCCGGCACGCTCACCTGCTGCCAGAGGGTACCCGGCTCGGTCAGGATTTTGGACAAGGTGAGCCGCCGCGCACCCTTCTTGCGTGGGCGTCCGATCGTACCTGGAGGCCTCGGGGGCGCTGGATCGTAGAGCGCCGCATCCAGGCGCAGGCGGGTCAGGCTGAGTGGTACTCTGGAGGTAGCTAGTCTGCAGCCGCTGCTTATGACCGTGATGAGGCCGTGGGTGAGCGCGGTCGAAACAGCCTCGCTTGGCATGCATGAAATGAAGGTCCTGGCGTCGGGCCGAGCCAGAAGGGCACAAGCGAGGACGCGATCGTCCGCCGCGAAACCCAGGTCTGAAAGGCCACCTCCGTCGGCGAAGTGAGCCGTAGTCTGGTAGCGCGCCGGGGGACCTAGATACCCACGATGAAGGCAGCTTGCTCTTGGGCTGTCATAGGTGCGAGCCTCTGAAGGCGCACGTGGAAGCTCCCAACGTCAAAGGTAAAAACGCGATGCAAAACATTCTGATCGCGGCCGATATTCCTCCGCTGATCGCGACGATCCTTCGGCCTTGGATCAATCGGGCAGAGACGGCCACATACGGTATGGGCGAGATCGTAACGGCCGACGCCAAGAGCGCAACGAACAGCTTGAGGCGCCGCCTTGTTTTGACACCTGCAATGGAGATAGCGATCGACGCAGCCGAAACAGCCTCCGTCGCGCTAGCAAGAAGCCTGAGCCAGGCAGATGCGATCGATACCCCACCGCGGTCTCCCGCGCTCACGGCTTTGCTAGAGTTGATCAAAACCTTGCGTGGTGCACGGCCGAGCGAAAGCACGGTATCGCTTGGGCTGGGTTGGTAGGTGGTCCAATCGGGCAGGGTCATGCTGCGGCCTTCTCCCGATTGCGCCACGCCTCGACGGCCTGATGCGCCTGGATGACGACAGCTTCGATCCAGGCAGCATCGGCGTTCGTGACGGAGACATCCCCCTCGAAGCCTTTAAGGCGGTCCCGGTCTGTCTTGCTCAGGAAGCGACCGCCGAACGCCTTCGGCATCGTCCAGTCGAGCATCAGTCCATAGCGCGCGACTCTGCTCCAAGGCTCAATCGTCTGCGTATCTCGAAGACGCATTCCTGCTCGGCGACATGATGCGTTCGGGGCATCGCTCTTGGCGTCGGGGGCCGTCGAGGAGCGCTGCGGGAACGAGGAGGGCGCCGACTGGATGGGCGCAATCTCGATCGTCTTCGCAAGAGCATGCCAGTCGAGCCCCGCGGCAGCCAACGTCCGTCCCATCGCATGCGCCGCAGCCACCACCTCTCCATCGTGCTCGCTCGCGAGCCGAGGCAGGATCTTGGCGAGCTTCGCAGCGATGTCGGCTGGGATCATGAACACCACCCTGGCAGGCCAACCCATGCCACGGCAATGATGACGTCACGGCGTTCATCGCAATCCGGAGCGGCCGCGGCGACAGCGCGCTGCACAGCCTCCATCACGTCACTGCCGCCCACCTCTGAGGCTTCCTCACCCTTCCTGCGGATGGTTGATTGGAACGCCTTCCAAGCAGGACCATCCGCAGGTTGGCTCTCGACGATCGCAACGACCGCCAAGGCATTCAGCAGACACGTTAGGCCAAGTGAGGCGACGTTCCAGAAGTAGAACTCGCGCTGGGATCCGGTCCAAATCTGGCGCTGCGCACCGATGCTGGTTCGCGAGAACGGATTGTAGGGCGAAACTGTCATGCTTTCATCCAAGACCTAGGCGGCGATTGCGTTACAATCCGCGATATGCGGGCTTGTCCTGATCAATGCAGCGAGCTGACGCTGAGGAATCGGCATGCGATAACTTCCTACATGCGTGCTGGATCATTCGGCGCGTACGGATTCAACCCTCGATACGCACGATGCCTTATAGGGCCAATAACATGATGTAAAATAACGGTACTCGGCGGATATATATGATCTTAGGCCGCTTATATATCAATACCTTAGCGTATACGCAGGGCACATGTCTTGCCGGGCTATGGTCAAGTACCATCCCGATCCCAAAACGAGCTGACCGTATGCGAAAACCATGTCATCAACATGATATCGCGCTGTCCGATTGTTGTTTCTATGCATTTTTATAGTTTTCGTCTCGCAATAAATCTTTAAATCACTTTAATGATTTAAATTTCTCGAAAATTTCACGCCAGAAGATATTTCTCGCATATTCTGAAATTAACGCGTATCACTTGCTGGAACTCAGCAGGAAACGCCGTGAACAGCCGAAACGCCATCGAAGCCTTGACGCTTCAGAACCAACGCCTGACGGGAATGCTCCGCGGAATTGATAACGGCCTCTGGTGGGCGACGGACTCTGCCGCCAAGATGGATGCCGACAGGATACTCGTCCAGGCCGAGATAATCCGGGCTGCGCTCGACGAGACGAGCGTCATCGCCGCGAGGATCTCTGGTTGATGGCTTGATACTTTAGCGGCTTGCCAAGTCATTGAGGATCAACCTGATGGATGTCGTTCTCACACCTACGGGCCAAACGGGTAAGTCGTGGACGTTGAAGGACCGTCTCGGACGGAGCCTCGGAAGTATCGGCGAGACTGAAACCGGTGATGATTTCCGAATATTGCCCGAGGCGTGGGGCGTGCTCAAGAACGTGAAACGGGGACACGCCTCCCTTGATGCGGCCATGTCGGCCATCGCCGGGGCGACCAACGGCGCGTGCACCTTGGACAGTGGTGATTGGGAGTGACGCCGAAGGCGGCTGCATCACCTTGTCCATGCGCACCTGAGGGTCTCCTCGCAACGACCGAGTTGTCGGGACTGGAGGAAGGTCCGGTAGCGGACCTGTCACCATCCTCATCGCGGAAACCGACCGCATCGTTCGGTGGGCCATCGCGGAAACCCTGAAGCATGCCGGCTTCGCGACGGTGGAGGTCTGCACGGCCGCGGAAGCGCTGGCGGTCCTCGATGGTCCGGCACCGGTTGAAATACTCATCACCGGATGCCGCATCGTGGGTGATGGCGTAGGCCTCACCCAGGTCGTGCACCGTCGTTGGCCATCCGTCGGCATCATCGTGACCTCGGCAATCGGACGGCACCATCGGTATGACCTGCCGCCGGGCACACGCCTGCTCAGCAAGCCGTACAGTTTTTCGGACGTCATCCGCGAGGTTGAGGCCGGACTTGCATCCGTGAGGGGAAGGCACTCGGCATGCGGGGATGACCACGACCCGCAACCGGACCTCATGACCGCCGTCGGAACGTTCCCGCGTTCCACCAATGGCGCCCTCGCCTGAAGCCGAGCCGGGCCGCCCCCGTGCCGACGGAACGGTCCACCGAGTTTAGCCCGGTATTCACGCACCGCCGTCAAATATCGGGTACTGATCCCTCGTGCTGGATATTGAGCACGCCCACGGAGGGCACATGCTCAGTCCACTCATTCAGAAGCTCGAAGGCAGATTCGCGCTTTCGGACTCCGACAGGACGGCACTCAGATCCGCGAGTTGCCACGGACGCCGGGTGGCCCCTCGGACGGATCTCGTCTGGGAGGGCGACCTCCCGGACCACGTCCAGATGATCAGGAGCGGTTTCGCGTGCCGCTATAAGGTCCTGGCGGCGGGCACCCGTTCCATCGTCGCCTATGTCATCCCCGGAGACATCTGCGACCTCAACGTCGCGCTTCTCGGCGCGGTGGACCATAGCATCGGTACCATCGGCGCCTGCGACGTGGTCTCCATTCCACGCCAAGTGTTGGACGACCTCACGGGCAACCATCCGACCCTGAACCGCGCCCTGCGTTGGGCGAGCCTGGTGGACGAGGCGATCCAGCGCGAATGGATCGTGAACTTGGGCCGTCACCCCGCCGAGAGGAAGGTCGCACATCTCCTCTGCGAGTTCCTGTGCCGCCTCCAGGCGGTGGGACTCGCGGGTCGGGACAACTACGAGCTCCCGCTCAGGCAATCGGACCTGGGTGACGCGACGGGGATGTCGAGCGTGCACGTCAACCGAACACTCCAGAAGCTCAGGGGATCGGGCCTCGTCAGACTGAAGGGGAAGTACGTCTCCTTCCCGGACGTCGAGGCCCTTCAGGCATTTGCGCAGTTCGACCCGAGCTACCTGCACCGCTCTCCGGGCGGCGTCGACGATGCGCCTTTGCGTCGTCGCTGATCAAACAGGGCCTCGGACGCGGGGTGCTAGAACTGACGGTCCTGATGGTCCGGGTTCGGGCCCCGACCGTGATAGCTTGCCATGCAGGTATGCCAGATCCTAAATCCTCTCACCGGGCAGACAGTTCAGATTCCGATGCCGAGGCCTCGCCCAACGCGGGGTTGAGCCGCCACCCCCATGCTCACCCTGACCTCGATCCTCACCCGCAGCGTCCTCGCTGTATCGACCGTGGGCGGCCTCATTGTCCTGGCGGATGGCTCCGGTGCAGTCGCAGCTCGAACAAGCTGTGCGGGGCGATCTGAACTTCGCAGGGCGTACTCCGGCGCCGGTGCGCGTCGTCCAGGCGGATGAGCGCTATGTCTCGTAGGGGCTTCGACCGGGGCCGGCTTGGCGCGACCGTACGGATGGTTGGCGGGAACGACGCATGGTAGCTGGACTGGCGCGTGCACGAAAGCCGTGGCACAATACCAAATGTTAGAGAATATTCAGCCAAATTGCCAAGTGAAGTTCAGTGACGCTTGGATTTCTGTAACCCTCTTCGAGGCGCGACAGAAATACGCTGGGTGTCAGAGGCGATGCTCGATGTGCCATGGGTCAGTCTCGGTCCTAGGAACTTACACGGGCTCCGGTAAGCGATCGCTTTCTCATCGAGTAAAGCACGCGGGTTGCCCCCTGATACCGAAGTTTTACTGCGGTACTCCCTCGCTGCATCCGAATGCGGTAACCTGACGGGGAGATCGCGCAGTAGGGGCATCTCCGACGGTCGATTCGGAGCCTTAGCCCCATCACTCCGCTTGCCCCGGGCGATCTTCTTCATCTCGTCATCAGGCAACGGGCGTTGAAGGCTCAACGCCTCTTCCACCGGTGCCTCTAACCACGTTCGCCACTCCTCCGGCGTCGTCAGCAGCACCGGCATCGCCTTCGGATGGACTGGCTCAACGACGCCGTTCGCTTTGGTCGTGAGGAACGCGTACAGGCGGTGCTCCTCCTCCACCGGCTCGTCGCGCTTTGGACCGCGTACGCCCGTCCACGGCCGCCAGATCCCGGCGAAGGCGAACAGCGGCCGGTCCTCACGCAAGCCTAGCGAGCTACGTCCACGCCGTGCTGCCTGGTACGAACGCGGCTACGTCTGGCCTACGCGCTTGAGGTCTACTTTTGAGGGAATGTCCGCTTCTAAGCTCTTGCTCCCGACAGCAGACCGTCTCAAACCCACCCAAGCCGGTCGTAGAGCGGACCGGCGGGTAGCGACCCAACAACGTCGTAGAAGCCGATTTCCATTATCCCCGGAAGCGGTCATTCGCGAATTGAGCTTAATGGAGCGAAATCGGAGCCGGCTTTCGCGATCAGCGCACCCTTGAAATGCGGGCGCTATCAGTCAGCTTTGGAGCGCTGCTTCAGTTTCACGGTGATAGAAGACCCAACCATGGACCGGCTTCAACGCCGAGGCGGCAAGCTCGGCCGATACGCTCACGACCTGTGGAAGATCTTGCGCTCGGGCGTGCGACAAGACATTTCAAGACGCATCCGTCCCAACCGTTTCAAGGATAACACGCGCAGTCTCGGCAGGCTGATCCCAATGCGGGAAGTGGCCGCAGCGCTCGAACCAGTGCAGCTGGGCCGTTGGGAAGTCTACCAGGGCGCGGGCAGCCTGGCGCGGCAGCAGCAGGTGGTCTTGGCGGCCCCATCCGATGGTGACCCGGCCGGGGGGCTTTGCTGAGCCCTGCTGCAACGGACCGCGTGCCAGCTCACGCAGCATCGCATCGAACACCGGTGTGGCCGCCAAGCTCTGAAGCTCCTTCTCGACAAGCTGCGGTGGCAGCACCGACGGACGGGCAGACAGTTGGGCCAGCAACAGGGTGCGGGTGATGGCGTGGCGCGACAGCCCGGCATGGAAGGGCCGCAGCAACCGCACCAGGCGTATCGATGCCGCGAGCGACCAGTGTAACCAGCGCGTCTCCCACCCGTGCCAGAAACCGCCGGGATCGAGCGCCACGCAGTGCCGACCGATGCCCCGCCGCGCCAACTCCAGCACCAACCGGCCCCCCACCGAACTGCCGACAAGGTCCGCTGTCATCAAACCTTGCGACTGCACGAAGCCGGCAAGGGCGTCCGCATGGGCCTCCACTGTTTGCCGGCCCGCGAGCGGTGCCGATCGGCCATGTCCCGGCAGGTCGACCAAGATCAGTTCGCGCGAGCCGCTCAACAAGGCGGTCACGAGCGGATCCCAGGTGCGCAGATTGGCCCCGAGTCCATGGACCATCAGCAGCGGCCGGCCGGTGCCCGAACGTTCAAAATGTAGGACCATGTTCGAATTGTCCTTCAATGTTCGCGCTGCGGTCCGAACATTGGTTTGTCGCGGATCTCATCAGCCCGGGAGTGCCGGTCAGACACGCGGGCCACACCTGTCGGATGCTTCGTGGTCGAGCGGGCTTCGGTAGAATTCGGTGAACCCGGAAGCGATCGGTACAGGAACCCATGGCCGGGCTGGCGCTTACCGAGCCAGCCCCTTGCCTGGAAATCACCTTTCGACCTGCATCGTCCGGCTACCGCCGTTCCATGCGTCGTACCGAGATCGGTGCGCCCTGACGCAGCCTACGGCAGGTTGATCGCCTCGCGTGGCTCCGCGATGGCATGACCGTTCCGCTCGGCGCGGAAGCGCTTGCCCATCTCGTAGGCCTGCTTGCGCGAGCGCATGATGCCGCCGAGGGGCCGATGCGCGGCGAGACCGTGCCATGGGCTGAACGACAGACCGTCGTCGACCGCGCTCGACCGGGCCTCGCTCCAAGCTATCTGCGGCTTCACCCTGATCCGCGCTACGGTCTGGTACAGGCTCTTGCTCTCGGGCCAGACCGTGGCGGCGTTCTCGACCGGCATATCGTCGAGGTCGGTGCAGAGCTGCGCCCTGACCTCCCAGAGTCCCCCGTTCGCGCGGAAGAACTCGACGACCGCCTCGCGTATGGCGTTCGGGCCTCCGTTCTCCGTCAGGGGCTTGTCGGTCAAGGCCGTCAGTTCGGGCGCGACCGGCGTCACGCACAGTTTCGCGACGTGGTCGCCGAAGCGCACGGGCACCTGACTGTAGAAGGTCTCGCCGAGGATGTTGGTCTCGGGCTGGCCGCCCATCGTGGCGACGGTGGCGTTGGGACCACCGGTGGTCGCGACGATGATCTCCTGCACGCCGCGCATGGCTCCCGAGACGACCTTCTTGAAACCCTCCGGGCTCAGATCGCCTTGTCGAGGAGCGACGAGATCGCCTCGGGCTTGGTCTCGCCGGCCGAGCGCCCGGTTTCCTTCTCGCCCTTGAAGGTGATGAGCGTGCTCTGCATCGTCGCGCCGAACCGCTTCACCACGTCCTTGCGGCTGTCGAAGTCGACGTCGAACACCTGCAGGTCCTTGAACTTCGGGTCGGCCTCAAGCTTCGACAGGATCGGCTTCTGGGCGGCGCAGGTGGTGCACCACGGGGCGGTGATGTGCACCAGGATCGGCTTGCCGGCCTTCTGGGCGGCCTCGAAGGCGGCGGGCGTGTAGGCCATCTCGGCGGCGCCGGCGGCGGTGCCGAACAGCATGGGGGCGACGGCGAGGGCGGCGAGGAGGATGCGACGGGTGGTCATGGATGTTTTTCCTTCGCGGATGGATCGAGGTGGGAGAGGGCTCAGTTCGAGACCTGGGTGATGGCGCGGTCGACGTTCACGCGGGCCGACCAGTCCTTGGCGCTGTCCTGGCCCTTGAGATCGATGAGACGGGCGGCGGTGACGTCGACGTTCTTGAAGTCGGCCCCGGCGACGGTCGCGCCGGTGAGATTGGCGCCCGACAGGTCCGAGCCCATCAGCACCACGTCGGTCAGGTCCGCATCGGTGAGGTCGGCGTATTCCAGGCGCGAGCGCCCGAGGTTCGCCCCCTTCAGGTTGGCGCCCTTGAGGTTCACCGAGACGAACACGGCCCGCATCAGGCCCATGGACTGGTTCTTGATGTCAGCGCCGCCCTTAAGGTCGACCAGCGTCGCCCCGGCCATGTTCGCGCCCTTGAAGTCGCCGATCGGCATAGACCGGCTGAGGTCGGCCCCGCTGAGGTTCACGTCGCGGGCGGTGATGCCGAACATCTTGGCGCCGACGAGCTTGGCGTCCGAGAGATCGGCCTTGATGAACCACGCCTGCTCCAGGTTCGCGCCGGATAGGTCGGCGCCGCGCAGGTTGGCCTTGTTGAGCCGGGCGGTGCGAAGGTTCGCGCCCTTCAGGTTCAGGCCGGAGAGGTCGAGGCCGGCGAGCGCCTTGTCGGAGAGGTCGATGGGCTTGCCGTCAGCTTTGGCGATCAGCGCTTCGACGTCGGCGCGGGTCATCTCGGCCTTGGTCATCGCGGCCGAGCCCATGTCGGCTCCCAGGAGCAGGTCCTGCTCGGCATGGGCGGGGGCGGCCAGAAGGACGGAGGCGAGCAGAAGGGGGGCGAGGCTGCGCATGGTTTCTCCCGGTTTTTCGCCCCGGCCCGGCGAAAGCCTGCGCTTCCTCACGGTCTTGCCGGACGGTTTTTTGTTCAGTGACCACAGTGATATGGAGCGCCGACGCAAACGTCTGTGACCCAAGTCACCGAAGGCTACGGATTCCGAAACTATAACGCTTGGGTCATGGGCATGGCGGCATCCCACGACCGCCGGCCCCGGGAGGACGACCATGCAGACCGCCCATCAGATCGAACGCTGGATCGAGCGCTTTCCACTGGTCCGGAACTTCAGTGCGAGCCATCTCCAGATCGCGCGCGGCAACGTGCATTTCCCCGTGCTTGAGTCCGGTGCGATTGCCTACGAACTCCAGGGTGCGTGTGCGAATTACCTCATGTGCATCGATGGGAGGACCCGGGTGTTCCGGATGTCCGAGACCGGCCGGGAGATGCTCATTTACAAGGTCGGCGCAGGCGGGACCTGCGTCCTCACCACCCAGTGCCTCCTGTCGGGCGGCGGCTTCCCGGCGCAGAGCGTCGCCGAGGCCCGGACGGAGCTTGCCGCATTGCCGGCCGACACCTTCCGGCAGCTGATGCGGGAGAGCGACGAGTTTCGGGACTTCGTCCTCGACGACTACACCAAGCTCCTGACCGCCGTGTTCGACCTCGTCGAGGAGGTGGCCTTCGCACCGCTGGAACAGAGGCTTGCGAGACGCCTGTTGGTCGAGGCCGATGCGGACGGCATCGTCTGGAAGACGCACCAGCAACTCGCGTCCGACGTCGGCAGCGTCCGCGAGGTCGTCAGCCGCCTGCTCGGTGAATGGGCCGATACTGGTCTGGTCGAGATCCGCCGCGGGCAGGTCCAGGTCATGGACCGGGCCGGCCTGGCCGCCGGAAGATTGAACTGACGGTTCTCCGAGCGCAGGCATCGACGGCACTACGGAGGTCGACGTTCACCCAGTGAATAGGACCTGGTCGTCACTGCAGACGGCCAGGAGCGTCGTGACAACATCGTTGGCGGATCGGCACCACCAGTATCCCTCCTCGGCGTTGAAGCCGTGGATTGGGAACGTCGCGACGAACTCCTCGACGTGACCGGCGGCCTCCTCGCGGCTCGCGAAGCCACCCTTGTGGACGCCCGCCCAAGAGACGGGCTGTCCGGGTCCCAAGGGTCGCTCGAAACGATGCACGCACGCCATCAGTCACCTCAGCGTTCCGGGCGAGCCCGACCGTAGCCGATCCCCCGACCGTCGCCAGGGACCGAGCGAGGCATCTCAAGCGCCATCCACCACGACGATGTCCAAGGTCGCGCACCGCCCCTGCCGCTTCCTGCTGCCGGCCACGGTCGCATCGTGGCTGGGCCGGCCCCTCCGTTGCAGGCAACCCGCGATGTCGTCGAGGATCAGGATGAGGTCCCCCCTCCGGCCGACGGTGGCCTCCAATTGGTCCAAGACGCGGTCGAGCCTGTCCGCATGGCCGGGCGCGTTCGGCATGAGGCGTTCGAGCCTGTCCGCCCAGACTTCGAACGTCGTATCCATAGAGGCTCCCTGGATGACGGGCCCGGCCAGCTCCTCGCGGCCTGGGCCCCGTGGCGCCTCGGCCGTGGTTCCGAGGCGCCACCGGGAACGGGTGAGCAGGCGGTCCTACGGATGGACGTAGGTGAAGCCCATCCCCTGGAGCCTGACGAGCTCGGCGACCCCGCTGGGGACGATGTCCTCCTCCGTCACGCCGTGCAGCTCGTGCCAGTCGATCTTCCGCTGGGTCAGGGTGTTCCTGCAGATCAGGAACTTGACGCCCTCGGCTTTCAGGGCGTCAATCTGGCCGGCGAGCTTGGGGTCGTTCGAGGCCATCTTAAACAGGTCGACGCCATCGCCGAAGTCGACCACCCGGACCTGGATGTGGTCCTTGCCCACCGCCTCGATGTGGTTCTTCACGTTGACGAGGATGTGCTTGAAGTAGGTGGCGTTGTCCGGCGCGCCGCCGTCGTTCTGGTAGACGACCTTCTGGTCGGAGTAGTACCCCGCGGGCACCTCGCTTGCCGCCATGGCGGGGGCCGCCATCAAGGCGAGAAGGGACAGGGCCGCGGCGAACGTCCGGCGTCTCATGGGCATCTTCCTTCCGATGGTCGTGGTGTGGTGGGGGATCAGGCGGCGGCCTTCATCTTGTCCATCCATTCCCGGCCCTTGAGCATCCCGTTCCAGTAGATGGGCGGGAGCATCCGTTGCTTGAGGAACCAGGCCGCGGGACTCGGTTTCGTGCCGTCGATGAACCAGGACAGGAAGCTCGGGAGGAGCTTGCCGCCGTAGCCGAACTTGGCGAGCAGGATCTTGCCCTGCTCGACCGTCAGCGGGCACGAGCCGTAGCTGTCATGGACGGCCTGGGGTCCCTTCACGAAGTCCATCTCGCGCAGGGAGACCGTGCAGCCGCTATGAAAGCCCGACCTGCGGGCGGCCACGGCTGCGTGGCCTTTGAGGGGCCTACAGACAATTTTAAAGACTCTTTCAGACCACCAAAATGGCTCCGGCACATCGCCTCGCCAGTCTGATGGTGGGCTCTCCTGACAGACGCACTCCCGCTCGGTTCAGGCTTCAGGCCTCAGGCTGGTTGTTCGACCTTGATGATCTGGGCAGCCACATCTCCCAGGTCCGGGCCGACGACGTCAGGACGCGGAGAGAGGGGATAGAGCTCCTGCCCGGGCCGGGCGATGAAGGCGCCTGCGCAGCCGGCGGCCTGGGCTCCGGCGATGTCCCAACCGTGCGCCGCGATCAGCCGAAGGTCGGAGGTCGCGACCCCGAGATCGTCGGCCACCGACCGGTAGGTCGCAGGATGGGGCTTGAACACCTTGACCACCTCGACGGTGTAGACCTTCTCGAACAAGGGCCGCAGTTCGGCGTGTTTCAGTTGGGCCTCGGCTGCATCCGGTGCCGAGTTGGTTAGGGTCACAAGGCGGAAACCCGCGGCCTTCAGGGCTTCGAGGCCGGCCTTCACGTCGGGGTGAGGCGGCAGCGTGCGAATACGGGACACGAGGCCCTTGATCGCATCGGCATCAAGACTGACCCCATACTGCTTGGCGGTCGTTTCCGCGGCGGCGATGCCGAGGCGGCCGAACGGCTGGTAGCCGCCGGTCAGCGTCGCGACGCTGGCGTACTGGAGCAAGGTCGAGAACCAGGTCTTCAAGGCATCAGGACGACCGAAGGCCTTTTCGAAAGGTCCTTTCAGGGGAGCGAGATCCAGGAGCGTCTCGTTGACGTCGAACATCAGGATGCGACGACCCTTGGTCTTGCGGGCCGGGCCGTCAGGGCTCTCGGCTGGCGTCGATCCGGTCTGGGCATCAGCCATCGTGGTCGCTAGGGTCATGGCAAGAACTCCGCCGCCGATCAGGCAGTCACGACGCTTCATCAATTGGTCCTTATCCTGTTGAGCAGGTTGGTGCCTGAACGGAATTTTCGAGGTGCTCGCCTCGGACATAGCGGGTGGTACGAACAAGCCAGACGATAGGTTACGATCCCTCGGCGCCGGTGCGTCGCCCGGCTTGGGTTGAAACCCGAAGCCCGTTCGACATTGTACTTGCCCTCTGCTGCTCGGCATGGTGTCGCGCGAGGCCACAGCGCGTCTGAGAACCCGCCTGAAGTCCACCGGCAAGGGTGCAAAGGTCGCACTCGGCCTCTTCTTGATCGCGAAGGGGATGCTGATCCTCTTCGGCCTCGACAAGGCGCTGGAGACCTACCTCGTCGATGTCTCGCCAGATTGGCTGATCCGACTAACCACACGCATCTGACCGCTCGGCTCCCACGACGGGATCGACGCAGGGGAGGTCCAGAGCATGAGAAGACGAAGTCTTTCATTCGCGGTGCTGTTGGCGGCGGCCGTGCCGGCCCAAGCCACCGAGATCCTCACGCGCCCGAGCGGTCGTTCCGTGACGGAGACGCTCGACCGATTGCAGACGCAGGTCACGGAGGGCGGGTTCACCGTCGTCGCTCGCGTCCCGCACGCGAAGGCCGCCAAGGGCGTCGGGGTGGACCTGAGGCCGACGGAGGTGCTGATCTTCGGCAACCCCAAGGGCGGTACGCCGCTGATGGCGTGCGACCAGCGTATCGGCCTGGACCTTCCGCTGCGGGCCCTTGCTTGGGAAGACGCCGCCGGCAAGGTTTGGCTGGCGATGCCGGACCCGGAGACCTTCCGCAGCCGCTACGATCTCGGAACCGCATGCGACGGCCCGATCCAGGCCATGCGCGCCGGCATTGTACGCCTGATGGACAAGGCGACGGAGCCGTAGGGTCGACGATGGCTCAATGGTCGCCGCCGGGCGGTCCGGATGCGAGCCGCAGCGGCGGATGCTTCCCCGGCTCCCGCCGGCGCGAGCCTAGCGATGTGTACGAACACGGGACCCGATGTCGGAGGATGGCCGGACCATGAAGGTCGTGCATCGCGGCAGCGGAACCGTGCTTGCGGAAGGTCCATCGGGCTGGGGCATGAGCCGGTTCGGCGGAGGCATCCACATCCGTCGACGCCATCTCGTCGGCGGGACCTTCTCCCTCGGCATCGTCCCCGGCCTGTGCGTCTACAGGGGGCTCTACCTATCACTCGACTACATGCCCCCGGACGGCCCCATCGAGCGCGGGCTCGGCTAGATGTACGTCGTGCCCAATCCGCTGCTGCCCTTCATCTGGTACCGGATCGCCGTCCCGAGCGATCACCCGGGGCTGGATTGCTTCCCCTGATCCGTACCGTCCCGAGGCTTCCCAGCCTTCAAGGGTGATCGGGCGCCGGGGTCCAGGCGTCCCGCTGCGAGCGGAACGGCATCGACAGGGATCGGCCGATGCCCGTGTCTGCGGGATCGCGGTAGGCGGGGACCCCGATGGCGATGTCATCCTGGTCGACGTCGAGGCGGAAGGTGCCGTGGAGCCGGTCCCAGAAGCTGAAACCGCTCGACCAGTTCGACTCGGTTTCGTCCTTGGCCGCCGAATGGTGGATGCCGTGCATCCGGGGGGTCGTCAGAACCCAGGCCAGGCGCCTCTCCAGGCCCTCCGGCAGGCGCAGGTTCGAGTGATGGAAGAGGATCGAGAGGAAGAAGAAACGCTGCCACAGGCGCAGGCCCCGCGGGGAAAGCCCGATCAGGGCGACCTGGCCGGCGCGCCAGGGCGCCGAGACGACCATATCGAGGGCATGGAACCGAAGCGCGGTGCTGGCATCGAGGTCGAGGTCGACGTGGTGGACGAGGTGGAGCCGCCACAGCAGCGACACCTTATGGGTGAGGACGTGCCAGAGGTAGAACGTGTAGTCCATCAAAAGGAGGCCGGCGACGTCCCGCCCCCATTCCGGCAGCGGCAGGCGCCGGACCAGACCCCGATCACGCTCCTCGGCGATGCGTGCGAGCGGTCCGACCAGGGGCGTCTCGGCCGCCATGATGGCGAGGGCGCTGGCGGCCCCCATCGCCAGGTTCACGAGCTCCCGGTTCGGTTCGGCCTGGGTCCGGCGCCTCAGCGGCCGGCGATGTTCGGCGACGACGATGGCCAGCGCGCCGATGGCCACGACGGCCCCGGTGACGAGTTCGAACCGGCCGAGGCGGAAGCCGGATTGGCGGTTCCTATCAAGACGCATAGCATCCGAAGTGGTGCGGGCCGCGTCGAGATCAATCGGGCGGGTCCGTGCGCGGCTTCCGTTCTTCGGCTAGACCTCGGTCGATGACGTCCCCCCGCCTCGTCCTGTTCACGCGCTATCCCGAGCCCGGCAAGGCCAAGACCCGGCTGATCCCCGCATTGGGTCCGGACGGCGCGGCCGCGCTCCATCGTCGGCTCACCGAGCGGACGCTGGCATCCATGCGCGCCACGGGCCTGCCGATGGAGATCCGCTCGACGGGAGCTGGAAAGGACGCCTTCCTGGAATGGCTCGGGCAGGATCTGGACGTGGTCGACCAAGGTGAGGGAGACCTCGGGGCCCGCCTTGCGCGTGCCGCGTCGCGGACCCCGGTCATCCTGCTCGGGGCGGATACGCCGGCACTCACCGCCGGCCATCTCGATGCCTTGGCCCACGCCCTGGCGTCGAACGCGGCCGCAATCGGTCCAGCGGAGGACGGGGGCTACTGGGCGCTTGGCATCGCCGAGACGATGCCGTTCCTCTTCGAGGACATGCCCTGGAGCACCGACCGGGTTTGCGCGATCACGCTGGCGCGTCTCACTGAGCGCGGCTTCGAGGCGGCCATCCTCGACACGCTGTCCGACCTGGATCGACCGGAGGATATCGCGCGGTTTCCGGACCTCCTGGCATGAGCCCGCAAGACGTCGCCATCGTCGTTCCCATGCTCGACGAGGCCGCGGCGCTGCCACGACTGCTGCGCCACCTCGCGGCCCTCGACCCACAACCGGCCGAAATCGTCGCGGTGGACGGCGGCAGCCGCGACGCGAGCGTCGAGATCGCGAGTGCCTCTGGCCTCGTGAAGGTCCTCCGGTGCCCGACGCAAGGCCGGGCCGCCCAGATCAATTACGGCGTCGGGGCCGTACGGTCGCCGCTCGTCTGCGTCCTGCACGCCGACACGCTCCTCCCGGACGATGCCGTCTCGGTGATCCGTCGAACGCTCGAAGACCCTCGGCTCGCCCTGGCGGGCTTCACGCCACTCCTCTCGGGACCCGAGACCGTTCGGTGGGGGACCAGCCTGCACAACTGGCTGAAGACCTGGTACGCGCCGCTGCTGTTCCGGCCGCATCTGTTCCTGCGTGGCGGGCGCCTGCTCTTCGGCGACCATGCGATGTTCTTCCGGCGCGTCGACTTCGAGGCCGTCGGGGGATGCGACGAGAGCCTCGCCCTGATGGAGGATGCCGACCTGTGCCTGCGCCTCGTCGCGCGGGGGCGCATCCGGCTGGTCAACCGCGTCGTCATCACCTCCGACCGTCGCGTCGCCGCCTGGGGGCCGATCAAGGCCAACTGGATCTATCTCAAGGTCGGCGTCCGTTGGGGCCTCGGCCTGCGCCGGGGGCTTGAGCGCCACTATCCCGACGTCAGATGAGTTCCGGATCGGGAACGAGGTAGCCGGCCCGGACTGCGTAGGCGACGAGGCGGCGCAGGAATCCCGGCCCGGTCGGCGGACAGGTTCGGCCCGACAGCCGCGCAAGGTTTTCGGCGACGAACCGTGGGTCGCGTCGGAGGTAGCTCTCGAAGCGGGCCGTGACGCCGGCGTACAGGTAGGCTTCCATCGGCGGCAGGGCCTCCACGTCGAAGCGTTCCGGGGCGACCAACCGGGGCACCCTGAAACCCGGGTAGTCGTGGGCGACGAGGTCGACCACCGTCGTGGGCTCACCGGACACGAGGTGGAAGACCCGGCCCGCCGCGTCCTCGAACCGTTCCGCCACGTCGACGATGCCGCCGACGACGTGATCGACTGGGACGAGGTCGACGCTCGCGCCCGACGTTGCGGGTAACGTGCCGATGCGTCCCGACCCGATGAGCTTGAGGAAGGCGTAGATGTTCTCGAACCGGCCCAACGCTCCGTCCTCCGCGCGGCCGACGACGATGGAGGGCCGGACCGTCGCCACCGGCGCCCCGCCGGCCCGGGCTACTCGCTCGCCCGCGTCCTTGCTGGCCTCGTAGCCGTTCGCGAACGCAGCTCCCTCGGTCCAGGTCTCGGGGACCGGCCCGGATCGCTCTCCGCAGACATAAGCCGTGCTGACGTGGACGAGGCCCGCCCCGACCCGCTTGGCGAAGGCGGCGACGTTGGCCGTGCCCTCGACGTTGACGGACCGGTACTGCGCCTCGGAGGCCGCGAAGTCGGTCAGTGCGGCGCAGTGGACGATGAGGTCGAGCCCATCGCGAAGAAACCCGTCGTCGAGGCCGAGATCCGGGACGCGGACGTCCCCCTGGAGCCAGGTGAACGTCCCCGGCGGGGGCGAACCGCCACCGGCCCGGGCGGGCTCGGGCATCGAACCGTCGGTCCGGACGAAGCCGCGGTTCCGATGGACGAGGCCGACGACCCCGTGCCCCCGTTCCGCGAGGGCCCCGCACAGCTCGGACCCGACGAGGCCGGCGGCGCCGGTGACGAGGACCCGCAGGGCTCCCATCAGCAGCAAGCGGTCGAGGAAGGCCCGGCGGCGGGGCCACCGAAGGGCAGGTCGGTGCCGCATCCCGAGAAGATCCCGAAGTGCCGGGTGAAATCTCCGAACAGGTCGAAATCCGGGGCGAACCGCGTCTCGGCCACCATGCGGAAGGTGTTTCCGCATACCGGCATGATTCGACCGGGCTCGAAGGCATGGTGCTTGTCGAGGTGGAAGGGCTCCACCGATCCCGGGGCGCCGCGGTAGCGCACCGCCTGTCCATGGTCCTCGCAGGCCATGTCGAGCGCCGCGAGCTTGAACAGGCGGTAGGTCGCCGAGAAGAACCGGGTCCCGGCGACCTTCGCGGCCACCTCCGCGTCGCCGACGGTGAGGGGACGGTCGGTGACGAGGCGTGGGTCCACGAAGCCCGCCGCACGCGCGCCCGTCAGGAAGTCGCCCCAGTAGAGCGCTCCGGCCAGGCATTCCCCGTGGAGCACGGGATCGTCCCGCCAGGCGGGGGGAAGGCGCCGGTCGGCGTAGACATCCGAGAAGTACAGCTCGCCCCCTTCCTTGAGGAGGCGGTGCGCCGCCGCGAAGACCGCCGCCTTGTCCGCCACGAGGTTGATGACGCAATTCGACACGATCACGTCGAACGATCCAGGCTCCAGGTCGAGCTCGTCGAGGCGCGCGATGTCGCCCGCGACGAAGTCGACGTTGGATGCCGCGTAGCCGAAGGCGTCCCGGTGCCAGTCGCGATGCTCGCGCGCCACCGCGAGCTGCTCGGCGGTCGCGTCGATGCCCAGCACCGATCCGGAGGCCCCGACGAGTTGCGACAGCAGGAACACGTCCCGCCCCGATCCGCATCCGAGGTCGAGGATGCGGGCGCCGGCCACGCGTTCGGGCACGACCAGGCCGCACCCGTAGTAGCGCGCGGACACCTCCGGGTGGATGCGCGCCAGGGCCGAGCGGATCGCGGGCGGCGGGGGCTCAAGCGTGCAGCAGGCGTCCGTCCGCAGGTCGGCCGATCCTTGCAGGACCCGACCATAGTAATGCTGGGTGTTTTCGAGGCTCATGCGGGACGCTCCTGTGGGTCGAGGGAGACCACGCCGCGTGGAGCACGGTCAATCGCGCGGGCTGGCGCAGGGAAGGATCGTGATGTCCTGGACGCACGACGTCGTGGTTGTCGGTGCCGGGGCGGCCGGGCTCACCGCCGCGGGAGGCTTGGCGCAGCTCGGCTTGCGGGTGGCCTTGGTCGAGGCGGGCCCCATGGGGGGCGAATGCCTCAACACGGGCTGCGTTCCGTCCAAGGCCCTTCTCGCGACCGCGGCCCGGGCGCAGGCGGTCCGCGAGGTCGGACGGTTCGGCATCCGCGCGCAGGAGCCGAAGGTCGATTTCGCGGCCGTCATGGCGCATGTGCGCGGCGTCATCGCCGAGATTGCCCCGCACGATGCGCCGGAGCGCTTCGAGGCCTGGGGCGTGGAGGTGATCAGCGCGCATGCCCGCTTCACGGCACCCCGGACGCTGCTGGCAGCCGGCCGGACCCTCAGGGCGCCGAGGATCGTGCTCGCTGTGGGATCCCGCCCGGCCGTGCCCTCTATACCGGGTCTCGACGCCGTTCCCTTCCTGACGAACGAGACGCTGTTCTCCATCGATGCCCTTCCGGATCGCCTCGTCGTGCTGGGCGCCGGCTCGGTCGGCATGGAGATGGCGCAGGCATTCCGTCGCCTCGGGGCCGAGGTCGCGGTGATCGACCGGGGGCCACCCCTATCCCGGGACGAACCTGAGGCCGCTGCGCTGGTGGCGGAGCGACTGCAGGCGGAAGGCGTCACGTTCCACCGCTCCACGATACGCGGCGTCTCGGCTACCGGGGACCGCGTCCAGGTAGAGCTGGATGGCGGCGGCACCGTCGAGGGAAGCCACCTCCTGGTTGCGCTGGGTCGGTCCGCGAACCTCCTCGGGCTCGGCCTCGACGAGGCGGGCGTCAGCACGGTTGGTGGAGGCATCGTCGTCGACGACCGATTGCGGACCAGCGCACGCGGCGTCTACGCCATCGGCGATTGCCGCGACGGACCTCGCCTAACCCATGTGGCCGGTTACGAGGGCGCGCGGATCGTCGCCGCCGTCGGGTTCGGGTTGCGTGCCCGGGTCGACTACCGCGCACTGCCGCGGGTGGCCTACACCAGTCCGGAGCTCGCCCAGGTCGGGATGACGGAAGCGGAGGCACAGAAGAAGGGAGGCCGTGTCACGGTGATGCGCGAACCCTTCGCCGACAACGACCGGGCCGTCGCCGAGGGAGCCTCGGAGGGCTTCCTGAAGGTGGTCCGGCGGAATGGTCGGGTCGTCGGCGCCTGCCTGGCGGGCGAGCGGGTGGGCGACCTGACGATGCCGTGGGTTCTCTCCATCGGCGGTGCCAAACCGACGCCGTGGGCGTTGTCGGGCATGATCCTGCCCTATCCGACCCGCTCCGAGATCACGAAGGCAGCCGCGTTCGCCGTATACGCACCGCGCCTGTTCTCGCGGCCGGCGCGCCTCTGGGCCGGCATCCTCGCCGCGCTTCGGCGTCGGCTGGGCTGAGGCGATCCCGATGGCTTCCGCTCCCCCTCCCGCCGGCCCCTCAAGCTCGCCGTTCCGTGACAGCCGGGCCCCGAGGCTCGCGCCGGGCAAGTTCCGGGATCAGGCCCGGACGATGACCGGTGCGCCCCGCGCCCGCGTCGCCCTCACGCGTCTGGAGACGCTCTGGTTCAACACCGGGACCCTGTGCAACCTCGCCTGCGCCAACTGCTACATCGAGAGCACGCCCCGCAACGACGCGCTGGTCTACCTGCGTGCGTCGGAGGTGGCCCGGTATCTCGACGAGATCCGGTCGCTCGGACTGCCCACGCGCCTGGTCGGCTTCACCGGCGGCGAGCCCTTCCTCAATCGCGAGGTCCCGGCGATGCTCGACCTCGCGTTGGGGAACGGGCATGCGGTGCTGGTGCTGACCAACGCCATGCGGCCGATGCGGCGCTTCGAGGCTGAGTTGCTTGGCCTGCGCGACCGGTATGGAAGCCTCCTCGAACTCCGTGTCAGCCTCGACCACCACACCGCGTCCGTCCACGAGGCGGAGCGAGGGTCTGGGACCTGGGAAGTCGCGCTCTCCGGCTTGGACTGGCTCGCACGGGAGGGTTTCTGCTTCGCGGTCGCCGGTCGGCACCTAGCGGGTGAGACCGATGCCGAGGCGCGGCGCGGCTACGCCGCACTTTTCGCCGGTCTCGGCATCAGGCTTGACGTGGACGATCCGACCCGACTGGTGCTGTTCCCCGAGATGGACGCGACCGCGGACGTCCCCGAGGTCACGGAGGCTTGTTGGGCCCTGGTTGGAAAGTCGCCCGATGCCATGATGTGCGCCACGAGCCGGATGGTCGTGCACCGCCGCGGGGAGGTAAGCCCCTCCGTCGTGGCGTGTACGCTGGTGCCGTACGATAAGGGCTTTGACCTCGGGCCGGACCTATCGGCGGCCCTGGGCTCGGTCGCCCTCAATCATCCGAACTGTTCGCGTTTCTGCGTGCTCGGCGGGGCGACGTGCGGCTAGCGGGCCTCACGGTTTGCCGGCCTACGCGCGCCCACGTTTTTTCGACGTCAGGCCCCTAAAATATTCCTCCGTAGCAAGTGAACGAGCCATGGAGCCCCTCAAGACCGCTTCTCGCGATCCCTGGGCAAGATGGATGGGCAGTATGCAGAAGCCCAATTAAACGGAGCCTTACAACCGGCCTGGCTGGGAAACGGTCGGACCGCATTTGCTCCTGAGAGGAGCGGCCATAGTTTTAGGCGGCAGAGACAAAGCCATGGTTAGACGATGCCATGCCGACCGTGATCCCGGAGCCATGCCGCACCCTCGGAATGTGGAAGCTCCTTAATCGGGGAGATCGGTTTGTTTGTCCGCTACCACGGCGAAAAGGTCCGTGAGTGCTGCTAGGCTCGCCGCTTGAAGCTGTGCGGCAGAAACGATCGAACCACCTGGCGCCGGCAGGTCTCGTGTCGCCGTCGTCGAGGCGACCACCGTGGGACGGAACCCAAGGCTGAAGGCCCCACGTGCCGTTGAGTTGATGCACATGTGCGTCATGAATCCTGCAAGGACAATGTCCTTCACTCCCGCCGCCTCCAACTGCGCTTGAAGATCGGTCCCGACGAAAGCATTCGGATACGCCTTGGTGATCACCGGCTCGCTGCCTTGGGGGGCCACCTCGCTGCTGATCTGACCGATGGGGGCCTTGACGTCGTAGGGCGAGCCCGGTCCGGCATCGTGCTGGACATGGATGATAGGGATGCCGGCGTTGCGTGCCCGTGCGAGTAGGGCAGCGGCCTCTCGGATGGCGGCCTCAACGCCTTCGAGCCGCATCACGCCCTGCCGGTAGGTCTCTTGCAGGTCGATCATCACGAGGGCGGCCCCCTTGAGGGACGTAGGCTCCGGGCTGAGGCCTGAGATGGCGCGTAAGGTTGCAAGATCCGACAATGTACTTCTCCTGGCGTTAACGCTCGACCGTCGCAACTGGATCGAGGCGCGGAGCGGACCCTATCATCCACCGCACGGAAGGCCTCTTGGCGAGAAGTCGATGGCGAACACCTCGGTCCATCCCGCCTTCGGTTCGGGGTCTATTGGTCCAGGCGGTAGGCCGAACTCTCGCAAATCAGGAACGTGAACTTGAACAGCTCCTCGCAGACGTCAATGACGCGGTAGTAGACGCATGGCATACGCAGGGTACCACACCGCCTGCCACGCATCAGCCGAAACGACACAGAGGTGGATCGGATTGTCTTAAGCAAAAAGAAAGGGCCGCCCGAAGGCGACCCCAATATCGAATTTGGTTTGGAGGTCAGTACCCGCAGCCGTAGGGCGAATACCCGTAGCCGCCGCCGTAGCCGTAGCCGACCGGCTGGCCGTAGCCATAGCCACCACCATAACCACCGCCGTAGCCATAACCGACCGGACGAGCGTAGCCGTATCCGCCGTAACCATATCCACCGTAGGCGTTCGATGCGATGGCACCCGCTGCGAGGCCGGCGATGCCAAGCCCGATCACCGCACCCGGTCCGATACCCCGGCGCCCGTAGCCGCCACCGTAGTATCCGCGGCCATACCCACCGCGGTACCCGCCGTAGCCACGGCCGTAGCCGCCACCGAAGCCGACGCCCCGATACCCGCCGAAGCCGCGACCGAACCCGCCGCGACCGAAACCGACTCCCATGTACCCGCCGCCGAAGCCACGACCGAACCCGCCGTGACCGAACCCACCACGGCCAAAGCCGCCGCCGTGACCGAACCCACCGTGGCCGAAGCCACCACCATGACCGAAGCCACGAGCCTCAGCGGATGGCGATGCTAATACGCCAAGGCCCAAGGCTGCCGTCGCAACAAGAGCAATCTTGTTCATGCGCAAAGAATTTCCGGAGATGTTTTGCATGAGCTAAGAACGGCGTCGGAACCACGACAGTTCCATATTCGTCAGGCTAAAACACTACGTAACAGACCATGCAGTCACTGCCCTCGGTTTGTACCGGTATAGAATGACTACGCGAAGCACGATGCTTGAGGTGAACGCATTACGCATTCAGACGGCGGGTCGTGACGCGGATACGCGGCCTAACGACCGTGGAGACGGCTTGACAGGGCGGCATCAACTACGTTGGCGGAGCGCATCGGCGATGGCCAGGATCACGGGCGCACGCTGTCGGCGGCATCCCGACGCCGCGTAGGCACTCCATTCGCCGGCACGGCCACCAGCGCCGTCATGGGAATGGTGACGCCGGTCGGCCTTGCGTCCCCCCGCTACCTTGGATGGCGCGGTGCCATACTGGGGTCAGGCCGGGCTCGCGAAGAAGAAGGCCAGGCCGAACAGGACGTAGACCCCAAGCAGCAGGAGACCTTCGAACCATGTCGTCTCACCGTCGCGGGCGATGGCGTTGACGATGAAGGCGGTGCTCGCGATGCCGAACAGGTGCAGCGGGTTCGAGAACACCAGCGACATCGGGTGGCCCAGCGCCCAAGAGATGATGACCAGGAGCGGTGCCAGCACCAGCGCCACCTGGATGGCCGAACCGATGCAGATGTTCAGCACGAGGCCCATGCGATCCTCATGGGCGAACCACGCCGCCGCGAACAGGTCGCCGGCCGTGCCGACCAGGGCCAGCACGATCACGCCGAGAAACATAGGCGAGAGGTGCAGGCTCCCGGCGGCCTCAGTGATCGTCCCCGAGAGCATCTCGGACTCGAAGGCGATGGCGACCGTCGCGGCGATCAGGACCCCGATGGCGAACGACAGGCTCCAGTCCGCCTCGCCGCTACCCTTGTCGTTCGAGAACACGTCGCGGTGGGTCACGAGGGTGAAGGCGAGGTTGGCAAGGTAGAGCAATAGCAGAACGACGGAGACGCCGAGGCTGACCTCCTCGTCGGTGATGCCGAGCGACGCTCCCTGCCCGGACATTCGCCCGCTCAGGTCGAACACCGCCGGCAGCAGCAGGGCGATGACCACGAGGATCAACAGGGTCGACAGCAATCCGGCCCGCTCGGCGCTGAACTTCTGCCGCTCCCGTGTCACTCCGCCGACGATGATGGCAAGCCCGAGCCCGAACAGGCTGGTCCCCATGATCGAGCCGGCGATCTGGGCCTGCACCACGGCGGCCTCGCCGCGCAGGAGCACGAACAGCGCCAGGACGAGCTCGGCGATGCTGCCGAAGCTCACCGTGAGCAGGCCACCGATGGCGGGGCCGACGCGGTCCGCCAGCTGGTCTGTGGCGCGCCGGACCCACTCCGCCAGCACGGCGATGGCGAGCGCGCTGGAGGCGAACACCAGGAGCGGCGAGGCGCCGACGAGGTACTTCAGCGCCGCCGAGATCGGGATGAGGACGAGGAGGACGGTGAAGACCATGACGGGGATACGGGGTCCTATGGAGGGCGTCGTAGAGTGGGAGCGCCCGGTCTTGGCCCGAACGAGCGCTCAACTTTGCCGGGCGATATCAGACGTCGCGCAGCGTGCGTCGCGCCACAAGTCCGAGGGTCGAGCCCTGGACGATGATGGTGAAGAGGACCACCGCGTAGGTCGCCGCTAGGATCGCGGGCTTGGCATCGCTCTCTGGGATCGAGAGGCCCAGCGCCACCGAGATCCCGCCGCGTACTCCCGCCCAGGTCAGGAACGGCACGTTGGCGAGACAGAGGTTGCCGCCCCAACGGAACAGCAGGACCGGCGCCGACACCGCGATGAGGCGGGCGACCAGCACGATGGGTACGGCGCAGGCGGCGAGCGTCAGACCCGACACTTCGAACCGGAGAACGAGCACCTCCAGGCCGATCAGCAGGAACAGGACCGAGTTCAGGACCTCGTCGATCAGCGTCCAGAGGGCCGAGACATACTTCTGGGTGTTGTCGCTCATCGCGTAGCGCGGCGCGCGCTCGCCGACGAGCAGGCCGGCCGCAACCACGGCCAGCGGTCCGCTCGCCCCGAGCTTCTGGGCGAGCGCGTAGGTCCCGGCGACGAGCGCCAGGGTGATCAGCACCTCGACCGGGAAGTCGTCGATGGCCCGCATCGCGCGGTAGGCGACGTACCCGGTGACGACGCCAAGTACCAGGCCGCCGCCGGCCTCGTGGAGCAGAAGCGTCGCGATCCCGCCGACGCTCATCGCCTCGCCGCCCGATCCCGCCGCGAAGGCGACGAGGACGGTGAACAGCACGATGCCGATGCCGTCGTTGAACAGCGCCTCGCCCTGCATCTCGATCTCCAGGGCTTCGGGCACGTTCACGTTCTTCAGGGTGGCGAGGACCGCGACCGGGTCCGTCGGGCTGATGAGCGCCCCGAACACCAGTGCCCAGGCGAACGGCACCGGGGTGCCGAGGGCCTGCGCTGCGGCCCAGAAGGCCCCGCCGACAAGCGCGGTCGAGATCAGGGTTCCGAGCAGTGCCAGGGTCGCTACGGACAAGGCTCGGTCGCGCAGCAGGCGCAAGTCGAGGCTCATGGCGCCGGCAAACAGCAGGAAGGCCAGCATGCCGTTCATCACCACGGCGGTGAAATCGACCTGATCGAGCACCCGGGTGAGGTCCTCGTAGAGGTGCTGCCTCGGGAAGGCGAGGTCGACGAGGACGAGGGCGAGGGACGCCAGCAGGCCCATCACCAGCAGGCCGATGGTATGCGGCATCCGCAGGAATCTGCGGTTGAGAAAACCGAACAGGGCGGACAGCGTCAGAAGCATGGCGGCAAGGTCGAAGATCGATATCACAACGGTCTCCCGCCCACGACGCGGCGGGCTGCGAGGGTTATTCGGGACGTACGCTCAACGTGGCTGTAGCCGTTCACTCGCCCCGGCGGCCGAAAGCACCGCGTTGGCCGCGCCGACGTTCTCGGCCTCCCGCTGCCGGGGAAATGGCGTCGAACGTTCCTCGGCCTGGCGGCACAGGCGGACAAGGTAGGGAAAGTGGTCGGAACCGAAGGCGTCGAGGCGCTCGACAGACATCGTGGCGAACCCGCCCTCGTGGAAGACGTGGTCGAGGGGCCAGCGCAGCCAGGACGAATGGGCGTTCCAGGTGGCGACATAGCCGTAGCCGCGTCGCGGATCGATCAACCCCGATAGTCTGGCCATCCGCTCGACCGCGATCTCCCAGGGCGTGGCGTTGAGGTCTCCGGCGAGGACGCCCGGCTCGACCCGTTCGCGCAGCACGGCGGCAGCCGCGTAGAGTTGGGCGTCCCGACCGAGGGCGGATTGCCAGAGCTGCGGCGGTTTCGGGTGCATGCCGACGAAGTCGACCACCTCACCCGTGCGGAGGGCGACGCCGGTCACGATGGCCGGGGTGTCCTGACCGGCGAGGTGGCGGATCTCGCCGTTCACCAGGGGCAACCGCGAGAACAGATGGATGCCGTAGTAAGACCCCGTGATCCGTTGCAGGACATGGGGCATCGTTTCCAGCACGGGCTTCAGGGCCCGATCCCACCAAGCGTCGGTCTCCATCGCGAGGAAAAGGTCGGGCTCCTCTCTGCTGACGGCCTCCACCAAGGGCTGAGCGTTGCGGTTTCCGAGTTGGACGTTGGCGATCATCACCGAGAGCCGGCGCTCGACGGGACAGGTGTCGACCCGCAGGCCCCCTGTCGGCAGGTACGGCCGGAGGATCCATCCGTCGACCGCAAGGGCGACCACGACGAGGACCAGCGTCGACGCGGTCGATTTCGGTGACGTCCGGAGGAAGAAGAGCAGGCCAAGGCCGACCGCGAGCAAGCCGGCGGCGAAGGGCAGGCGCGGGAAGTCGAGCAGTCGGACCCACCACCACTCGGTCTCGATCAACGGGATCAAGCTGGCGGCCGAAAGGGCCAAGGCCAGGATGACCAGCGCGTACCAGATCACAGACCTCACGGGCTGGCCGGCATCGGTCGGCCATCCTCAGGCGACGGGACCCCGGTCAAACCATCGTCGCGCTCTGATAGCTTCTTCAGCACGCTGATCGAGCCGTCGGTCTCAAGCACGATGGCGGCGGCCTGCGAGAGGTCGTCGAGCCCCTCCGAGCGCAGGGCCGAGAGCACGTCGTCCCGCGTCAGGCGCTGGCGTCGCATCGCGCCCTCGACCAGGTGTCCCTTGTGGGCGATCAACGTCGGTTCGGCCTTGACGAGGGACCTGATCCGCGACGAGCGAAGGCTCGACCACGTGATCAGGTACTGCAGCCCGATGAGGGTCGCGAGGGCTAGAACGCCTTCCAGCAGCGCCACTGACTTCGTCAGGATGATCGAGGACAGCGTCGAGCCGAGCGCCACGGTGACGACGAGGTCGAAGGCGTTCAGCTTGGTCAGGGTCCGCTTGCCCGAGATTCTCAAGAACAGGATCAGGGCGACGTAGGCTAGAGGCCCGACGACGACGACCCTGAGCAGGCCGGACCAGGTGTCGAAAAACATCGTAGGCAACTCCGGCAGTGGTCCCCGGAGGGATAGGCATCGGCAATGGCCACTTCCCCCTCGGGAAACGCGTCCAGAGGCTCTCGACCGACGATCAGCGCATATCCCTGGGCAGGTGTTTGATCGGATCGGTCCTGCCACCCTGGCTCTTACTCTGCACCGAGCCCTCGGACTGCATGACGTCGGTCGAGGACTGGATCGCGCTCGGCGGTGCAACTTGACCGGTGCCCTCGTGGCGCGCGTCCCCTGCGCCCTTCACCGTCGACGTTCCGGACGGCAGTGTCCCGGGCGTCGGCTGGTCGATGGAGCTGGCGGCGGACTGCGCTCCTGCGGGACCAGCGAACGACAGGGCAGCGACGAGGCAAAGGGAGCCTGCGAGACGCGAGACGCAGCGACGAGATTGTCTTGCGGATGGGTGGATCGAAATCATTGGAGGGGTCCTATTGGCAGCCAGGGCGTCGAAGTTGCCGATCTGAAGCTCCAACCGGACCTGATTGTTCCTGTCTGGGGGCGTATGGGCGCCCGAACCGACATGGGCGGCGGCATACCGATCCCGGGCGGCTGATCCATCCAATGGCGTCAGCCATTGCCAGGACCGACGAGGCCCCGGAAATAAAAACGGTATGTCGGGCTGGCCCGCCCAGGCATGGGGCGGGCCAGCCGAGTTACCGGTTCACTTCGGCATCAGGACGCTGTCGATGACGTGCACGACGCCGTTCGACTGGAACACGTCGGCCTGCTCGACGAAGGCGCCGCCGCCCTTCTGGTCGATCAGCGCGAGCCGGTCGCCGTCCATCTTCACGGTGAGCACCTGGCCCTCCACGGTCTTCAGGTTGGCGTCGGCGCCGCCCATCTTCGCCTTGGCCATCAGCTCCTTGGCGTCGAGCTTGCCCGGGACAACATGGTAGGTGAGCACGCCCGTCAGCGTCTTCTTCATGTCGGGCTTCAGCAGCGTGTCGACGGTGCCGGCGGGGAGTTTCGCGAAGGCCGCGTTGGTCGGGGCGAACACCGTGAACGGGCCCTTGCCGCTCAGGGTGTCGGCGAGGCCGGCGGCCTTCACCGCGGCGACCAGGGTCGTCAGGTTGCTGGCCTTGGAGGCGTTCTCGACGATGGTCTTGTCGGCCATCATCGGCGCGCCGCCGACCATCGGGGAGGTCTCGGCGAAGGCCGGGGCGGCGACGGCGATGCCGGCGACGAGGAAGGCGGCGGTCAGGGTGGTACGCATCATCGACGGTCCTGTTGGCGTCATCAAGGCTCGATCATCGAGGCTCGTGATGGCGTTACGACCCGTCACCGTTCATGGTTTCAGCGTAACGATCACAAGAAATTCATCCATCCGCTTAATACGGTCCGGGATTAATTTTCGTTCATGCCACGTAGCGCGTCCATGTACTGCAGACCGGAGGGGATGATCGATCGCCCGAGGTTGGTTTGTCGCTCCGTTTCCTCTCGACGACTTACCAAACGTTCATGTCGTAACCGACGATTTTTCTGAACGTTTCCTGAATGAGCACGTTGTGGCCCCGAACCGTGCAGCCTGGAAGGGCACCTGCCTGGCCCCGTGGTCGGGCATCCCGACCTGCACCTTCGAAGCCCCCACCCGGAGATTGTCTTGTCCTATCGCACCATCACCGCCGCCATCGCGCTCGCTTGCCTCTCAGTCCCGGCGCTCGCACAGACGGCGCCCGCAACCCCGACCACGGGCATGAGCTCGTCCTCCGACATGGGGATGAAGATGGCCGACACCGCGACGGTGAAGCTCAAGTACGTGACCGTGAAGCCGGCCGACGTGATGTCGTCCAAGCTCGTCGGCACGACCGTCTACAACAACAAGAAGGAGACGGTGGGCGAGGTCGAGGATCTCGTGATCGAGAACGGCAAGACCCTGACCGGCGTCGTGGTCAGCGTCGGTGGCTTCCTCGGCATGGGCGAGAGCTACGTCGTGCTCGACCCGTCGACCCTCGCCATCCACGACATGAACGGCAAGTGGGCGGTCTACGCCGACACCGACAAGGACACCCTGAAGAACGCCCCGAAGTTCACCTACTCGAAGATGAAGAAGTGATCCTGGACAAGGAAGGAGACACGATCATGAAGCATACTATTCTCGCCACCGCGCTCCTGGCCGGCCTCGGCCTCGGTGCATCGACCCTGCCGTCCGCAGCCTTGCCGATGAACGCAGCCGGCCTTAGCACCACGACCAGCTCCGACCTCGTCCAGGTTCGCATGTCCCGCCGGCAGATGCGTCGGCACCGCCGGAGCGGCGGCAACGCCAACATGCCTTCGCGCCGTCCGGGTGCGAAGCAGTACGGCCAGACCACGGGCGGCCCGCGTCGCTGAGACGGTCCGACATCGCCCGCGAGGATCAAGTGTCCTCGCGGGCAAACAATGAAGCGCCGTCGGCTGGCACATTCGCCACCGGCGGCTTTCGCATGAATCGGGACACCGCATGATCTTCTCGGAAGCGCTGGGACGTCTCGAAGGGCTTGGTCGCTCGGCCGCCGCCCTCGTGCCGGGGCTCGTCATCGCGCTCGTCCTGTTCGGCGTCGGATTGCTGGTCGCACGCGGCGTCCGGGCCGCCGTTCGCAGGGCGGCGGAACTACGGGAGGCCTCCCCCGGCTCGGCCGCCGTCCTCGGGCGCATCGCCGGCGGCATGACGATCCTGGTGTCGTTCCTGGTCGCGGCGTCGGTGGCTTTCCCCTCCGTCTCGGCCGCCGACCTGTTCAACCTCCTCGGCATCGGCGGCGTCGCCATCGGCTTCGCTTTCCGGGACGTGCTGCAGAACCTGCTGGCCGGCATCCTCATCCTGCTGACCCGCCCCTTCGTCATCGGCGACCAGATCCGCGCCGGTTCGCACGAGGGCACGGTCGAGGACGTCTGGGTCAGGGCGACGGTGCTGCGCACCTACGACAACCAGCGCATCCTGATCCCGAATGCAACGCTGTTCGTCGACAAGATCACGATCATGACCGCGCACGACAAGCGCCGGCTCGCCTTCCCGCTCACCATCGGCAACGGCGACGACATGAGGGAGGCCCGCCGCGTCATCGTCGAAGCCCTGCGCGGGACCGAAGGCGTGCTCGCCGACCCGCCCCCGGAGGCGCTCGTGACCGGCCTCGGGGCGGCCGGCGTCGACATGTCGGCGCGGTTCTGGATCGACCCGCCACGGCGTCGCGACGCGGTGGACGCGCTCGATCACGCCATCTCGAACGTGAAGGACGCGCTCACCGCCGCCAGCATCGACCTTCCGTATCCCACGAGCCAGGTGCTGCTGCACGACCAGACCGAAGCGTCGGATGGCGACCGCACCCGCCAGCGCGAAGGCTGGCCCGCCGGCAAGAGCCCACCCCGCGCCCGCTGGGAAGTGCTCCGTGAGGCTCGTGCCGACCTCGAACGCGGAAAGCGCGAGGGCAGGGACTCCGAAAGGAAGGGAGACCCGGCATGAAGGCGCGCCTCCAGGCCTGGATCGAGTGGCTAGGGGACCTGTTCTGGCTCCGGCCGGCCCTGATCGTTCTCGGCTGCATCGCGCTGGCGCAACTCGGGATCTGGCTGGAGACGGCCCACGTCGCCGGCTACGACGCCTCCTCGCCGAACCAGAACTGGGGCTATTCCGGTGGGGCCGAGGGGGCGCGGGCTCTGCTCAGCGCGGTGGCCTCTTCAACCATCGGGGTCGCCGGAACGACCTTCTCCATCACCATCGCGGCCCTGACGCTGGCCTCCGGCCAGATGGGTCCGAGGCTCCTGCGCAACTTCACCCGCGACGCCCGCAACCAGATCGTCCTGGGCATCTTCCTCGGCACCTTCGCCTACGCGCTGATGGTCCTGCGAACCGTGCGTACCGTGCAGGAGAGCCCGTTCGTCCCACACCTCGCGATCACCGGAGCGATGGTGCTGGCGCTGCTCTCGCTCGCCACCCTGGTCTGGTTCGTCCACCACATCGCCGCCAGCATCAACGTCGAGACGGTGGTCGACGCGGTCCATCGCGACCTCCTCTCCGCCGTCGAGGCGCGCACCCGCGACGGCGCAGGCATGACGCTCCCGGCCCGGCTACCGACCGGTGGTGGGGTCCTCACCAATGGCAGCGGTTACCTTCAAGCCGTGGACGAGGACGGGTTGGCCGACTGGGCTCACGAGCACCGCGTCACCGCCGCCCTGCGCGTGCGACCGGGCGATTACGTGCCGAGCGGGTTCCCGGTCGCGTTCCTCTCCGCCGGGGTCGAGGGCGCGGAGCCGGCCATTCGCCGGGCACTGACGTTCGGCCGACGCCCGGCCGCCATGCAGGACTTGGAATACTCGATCCGGCAGCTCGTCGAGATCGCGGTACGGGCGCTCTCGCCGGGCATCAACGACCCGTTCACGGCCGGCAGCGTCGTCGACCACCTCGGGGACGCCCTATGCCGTGTAGCGTCGCGGCACCTGCCGACCGGGGCGGTCGCGCGCGACGGCAAGGTCGTGGTCGTCGTCCCGGTGACCGACTACGACGGTCTTTGCGATTCCATGTTCCACATGATCCGCCAGAACGCCGCCGGCTCGGTGCACGTGCTCGCCCGGATGCTCGACGTGCTCACCCGTGTCGCCGAGGTCGAGCGGCTGACGAACCGCACCTACGAGCTTAGTCGCCATGCGGATCTCGTCATCGCCGCGGCCAGGCGTGACGTCGCCGATCCGCATGACCTTGCCGACCTGGAGGCACGGCATGTCCGCTTCGTGAAGGTGTGCGACGGCGACCTGCCCGCGTGAGGTCGCACGACATTCCCTGGTGCCACATCCTGGTTTCCGATCCATCGAAGGACGACCGAATGACTCGTTTCACGCTCACGCTCCTCGTCGCGGTATTTCCCTCGCTGGCGATTGCCGCACCCGTCGCCGAGCCACCCAAGGATGACGGCGTCCGGACCGGCGGGATGGGCGTCGGGACCCGCCCCACCGGTGAAGTCACGCGACCGGGCACGGATATGACGACCGCAGGTTCGGGCGCCGGGGAAGGGAAGCCGGGCGCGAAGGCCGGCGCGGTCGGATCGACCGGCGGAGGAGCCGCCAAGCCACGCTGATCGTTCGCGGCGGCAAAGCCGCGTGCGGTCGCATCGTCGCCGGCCACGGACATCCGTCGTCTTCCATCCCTCAATGTCGGCGTGCGAGGAACCATGAGCGGAACCGCGGTCCGGATCGCCCGGCATGCCGCACGCGAGGCGTCGGCGGACCAGGTCAGTTTCGTAGCCTCGGGCGTCGCCTTCCGGGTCGCGCTGGCGGTGTTCCCGGCGATTGCGCTGGTGGTCTGGCTCGGAAGCCGGCTGCTCGGCGCGGACGAGGTCCGCAACTTCCTTCAGGGCGCGATGCAGGCCGTGCCGGACAGCACCCGCGAGATCGTGCAGCAAGCCGTGGGCGCCTCGATGACGAAGAATCCGGCGGATCGCGGAAGCGACCTCCTCGGTCCGGCCGCGCCGCTCATCGGCCTCGCCTTCACGCTATGGAGCGCCAACAGCGGCATGCGCGCGCTGTTCAAGGCCCTCAACCTGATCTTCGATGTCGAGGAAGGCCGCGGCTGGCTGCGCTTCACCGTCGTCACCCTGCTCTGCACGTTGGGGACCTTGGTCGTACTGGTCTGCGCGATGACGCTGGCGGACCTCGTGCCGCACGTGTTGCCGCAGGAAGGCCTCTACGCCGCGTTCTCTCCCCTGCGTTGGCCGGTCCTGTTCGCAGTGCTCGCGCTGGCGCTGGCGACGCTCTACCGGCTCGCCCCCTCGAACGGCCGGGAGGGCTGGCCGTTCGTCACCGTCGGGGGCGCCGTCGCCGCGCTCCTGCTGCTCCTGACCTGCGGCCTGTTCTCGTGGTTCACGGGCCGCTTCGCCAGCTTCGCCGTGACCTACGGCTCGCTCAGCACGGTCGTGGCCTTCCTGCTCTGGCTGTGGCTGTCCTTCGTCATCGTGCTGTGCGGGGCGGAACTCGACGCGGCCATCGGCAGTGAGACCGGCTTGTACGGGGACAGGGCCACCGAAGACCGGTCCAAAGAGGATTCGGTTCGACGGGATTGATCGACTAGCCTGCTTAGGGCCGGACGTTCGACTCGATCATACCGAAGGCGCCCTGAGCCCTGCCTGACCGCGGATGTGATGCCTTACGTGGAAAAGGCGTGACCCGAGCCACTTCCCGTCCATGCGGATGGCGGACGCACGTTGCACCATCGCGGACCTAATGCCGGTAGATCAGGTCATGTGCGCAGCAATGGTCGAGGTAGGCAGCCTCGTGGCGTCCCGACAGCGCCACGACGGACTTCCAGAGCCAATCCGGTGCGTCGATTTCCGCGGTGCCGCGTTGGCGCACCGCGCGGCGCCAATCCCTGCGCGCCTCCGCGTCCATCAGCCGGCCGTGGCTGTCGCCGACCACGTAGGCGAGATAGCCCGCCACGCCGAGCGCGGACTTCGAAGCGAACTGATCGACCTCGATCTTAAGGTCCTGGGGCAGCAACTCGCGGACGAACATGGGCCGATCCATGACCCGGCCGGTACCCATGCGGTCGCCGAGGATCGGCGAGAGGGCCCGCGCACCCGCGACTACGCGCTCGGCCGGGTCGTTGGGCATCGCCTCGGGCCGGGCTGCCGGTGCAATGGGAGCCTCGGCCTCCTTGATGTCGAACAGCGCGTAGCTCGGGGCTTTGCCGCCGTCCCGGATCTCGATGATGGCGGCATAGCGCAGCAGTTCGAGCGAGCTGCAGCCCTTCACCCAGTAGGCTGCGTCGACAACCTCGATCCGCGCCTTGGCTTCGCGACGGTGGAGCTTGAGCACCAGGTCGCGGATCGCCGGCTGGGCGAACAGCGCGACGACCGCCGTGCGCTCCTCCGCCGCCATCGGCCAGAACTTCTTGCCGGGCTCGATGGAAGGCGTCTTGTGCTTCAAGCGGTCCTTGGCGAGGTGCTTCCAGCTTCGGTCGAACGCGCAGCGCTGCGTCGCTTCGACGAGTTCCGGCGCCTTCGGGACCTCATCGCGGCGTCCCCGAGCGAGCGCCAGGGCATAGTTCCGAACGACCTCCTCGACCATGCGCGCGGTCACGGTTCCGGACAGGTCCGACGAGCGCGCGGCCGACGCAAGGGATAGGCACAGCCGGATCAGGTCGTGTCCCGGATGGCCGATCACGGATTGGTCAAAATCCCGGATCTGGACCGCGATGCTCCCATCCGATCCGGCGAGCGCGCCGAGGTTCTCGATGTGGCAGTCACCGCAGATCCAGATCGGGGGCGTCTCAGGCAGGGCGAGGTCGGACATCTGTCCGAGCCACTCGTAGAAATGCCGCGTGTTGCCACGAACGTAGCCGTGGGCGGTGCGCGCCATCTTGCGCAGTCGCCGGCGCTCCAAAGCCGCCTGGCGTTCACCGGGTTCGTAGATCCGATACTTGGACATGAATCAGCTCCAGCGGCCGGAGGCCGAACGGTCGGCGTTCTACGAACGGGAATACGTTCGGTGACCATCGTTCCTCGATCAGTCAGGCCACCGCTCGATCCGGTGGCCCGGTCAAAATCCGAATTTTCTTCGGCGCAAAAGCGATGGGACCGGTCTCTCGACGTCACAGGGCCAAGCCAGTTCGCGACCATAATAGGTAGTAGGCGGCTACTATCAGCGCCGTGTAGGCGGGCGCCAGAATTGCGCTAAGCTTCAGTAGGTCGGTCGAGGTCCAAACTTGTCGCTCCCCGCCCTGGAAGACCAGAAGCGCCTTCGAGCTGATTGGCAGCGTCAGGCAGTAATCCATGCCGGCATTGGCCAGGAACGCGACCGCGACTGGGTTGAGGTGGAGCGCCTGCGCCAAGAGGAGTAGGGGCGGCAGGAGCGCAGCCACCCGCGCGGTGTGAGACACCATGTAAAGGTGGGCCGACATCCCCAGCGCCGACAGGGCCAGCAGCACCACAAGGGTCGGGCTGTCATCGGTGATCCCACTCGTCGTCAAAGCCGAGCTTATCAGCCACTTGGCGGCGCCGGTCGAAATCAGGGCGCGCCCAAGCACAAGCGAAGCTGCGATGAACAGGATCAGAGACCAGTTCACCGCCTCGACGCCTTCGTCCCAGTCGAGCACGCCGACCACCGGCATCGTGAGCAGCACTGCGCCAGCGACCGCCACGGTCGCGATGCCGAACGGGTGGTATCCCTCGGTCAACCAGAGGCCCAGCATGGCCGCCACGACCACCCCCGTTCTCCACTCGGCGGCGGATAAGGGACCGGCCTCGGCCTCGACTCTAGCCACCCGCCGCTCCCGCGTTTCGCGATCGAGGAACAGGCGACCGATCACGAAGGCCGTAACCAGGCAAGCGAGTAGACCGAACGGCAGTCCCCAGAGCATCCATTGCCCGAAGCCGATGGTCTTGTCGGACAGACGCTCCAGCAAATCGACCGCAACGAGGTGCGACCCGGCACCGGTCAGGCTGCAGATCGTCGAGATGACGATGACGGAGGGGATCAGCAGGCCGACGGCGCGCGCGAGGCGCTCGTCGTCGTCGGCCTCGATCAGGCTGCGATAGAGCGGCAGGAGGATCGCGGCGCGTCCGGAAGTCGACGGGATCAGGAACGCGAGCGGGAGGATGCCGAAGGTCATGCGCCACATCAGGCCGCCGACCGTCGTGCCGCCTCCAGTGATCAGCGCCGTTAGCCGACCGGCGAGCCCGCTCTTTGCCACCGCAGCGCCCAGGACGAAGGTGCCAATCACGAGCCACACGACCTTCGAACCCAGCCCATCGATCAGCGCCTGTTGCTCGACTGCGCGCGTCGCGACGAGCGACAGGGCGGCGGCCACGGCGACGTAGGCGCCGTTCAGTTCGGTCAGGGTCCAGAAGATGGCGGCCCCGCCGAAGGCCAACAGCGCGGCCCTGGCCGGCCAATCGAGACTTTCCGGAAGGGACACGGCGACGCATAGCGCTGCGAGCGCGCAGGCGACCAGCAAGGTCCGCTTGGAGGACATCCTGATCATTCCCGACCGGCATCGACCTGGAGACGTCCAAGAGCGGCGCCGGCCAAGAAGGTCCGCATCATCTGCTCGGCGGTTCGCTCAAGCTGGCTTTCGACATCTCGCATCGCTTCCTGGAGCGACTGCGGCCGTCCGATGGCGGAGAAGTAGGCGCATACGCCTTCCTCCAAGACCTCGCCGGACCGCTCGCCCAGGGTGCCGGCCAACACGATCACCGCCTTGCCTGCGGCCGCGCCGCGCCGGCCCATCTCCGCCGGGATCTTGCCGCGGGCGCTCTTGTAGTCGAGGCCACCCTCAGCGGTGACGATCAGGTCCGCCCAACCGACCGCCGCGTCGACGTCGAAGAACGGGAACAGGATCTCGAAGCGCGATGTCAGCCGGGCGCCGAGCAGGGCGTGGAGCCCGGCTCCCGCGCCCCCGGACGCGCCGCCCCCGGGCATGAGGCGGACATCGACGCCGCAGTCGCGCTCGACGACCTCGGCTAGGCGGTCGAGCGCCGCGCTCATGGCCTCGACGTCCTCATCGCTCGCCCCCTTCTGCGGGCCGTAGACGCGGGCGACGCCATGGGGGCCGGTCAGAACGTTCTCGATATTGCAGGCAACATCGACCCTGACTTGGGCGAGACGCAGGTCCCGGCCGCCGAGGTCGATGCGGTCGAGCTCGGCGAGACCAAGGCCGCCCTCTGGGATGTCCCGCCCAGTCCGGTCAAGAAGACGCACGCCAAGCGCGCGCGCTAGACCGGCGCCGCCGTCGTTAATCCCGGGATCCCCACACCCGACAATGACCCTCATTGCCCCGGCGTCGATTGCGGCCAGGATGAGTTCTCCGACGCCGCGCGTAGTCGTCCGCATCGGGTCGCGGCGGTCACGGGGCACATGGCTCAAACCTGCCGCGGCGGCGAGTTCGACGACGGCGGTTCCGCGGTGGAGACCTCCAAGCACGGCGAACGACGCGTCCATCGTTTCGCCGAGCGGCCCCGTGACACGTGTCGGCCGGAGTAAACCGCCCGTCATCCGGGCAAGCGTCGCGGCAGTGCCCTCGCCACCGTCCGCAAAGGCCAGTTCGCGGATATCGACACCGTTCGATGCTCGACGAAGGCCAGTCGCTATCGAACTCGCAACATGCTCGGGGTCGAGACATCCTTTGAAGCCGGAGGGAGCGACGAGAATGCGGATACTCATGACTTGAGTTCGGTCCTCGCACCGCATCATGCGTCCAACGAGGGACGGACCGAAAATGGGAAGGGCCCGCTACGGTAATCCGAAGCGAGCCCTGTGACGCCTTGCTTACAAGTCCGGCTGACCTCAGCAGCCATCGTCCTTGGTAGCCTGATCGCCGAGCTTCTGGTTGGCGCCAGCGTTGTTCATGGCGCCGACCGTGCCCGGCGAGGCCGGCTGCTGGCCGCCCGCGAGGTTCTTGCTAGAGGTGCCCACGCCCGCGCCCTGGTCGTTCTTCGCCTCGGAACCGGGCTTCTGCCCGACCATCTGATTGGCGCCGGCGTTGTTCATCGCGCCGATGGTGCCGGGCGAGGCGGGCTGCTGGCCACCGGCCAGGTTCTGGCTCGACTTGTCGACGTCCGAGCTCTTCGGCATGACCTGCCCGGGAGTGGGGTCCTTGGCCTTGGTCGTGCCGGTGTTGCAGGGGGCGGCAAGGGCCGGCACCGCCAGGGCGAAGGTGGCCGCGGCGGCGATGGCGAACGATCTCATAAGCGTTTCCTCAGGTTTTTTGATTCTCGCAAACAAGACTTCGGGCGGCGTCAGGTTCCTGAACGAGGTGCGGCTCCCACCAGGCAAACGCGGCAACCGTACCGACCCAGCGACGCCGCGGATGCAGGCCGCGCTATCGAAGGGTGAGCGCGTCCAGCCATCCGTGGGAGGCAGCGTAGCGGATGATCTCGGCACGCGACCTGAGGCCGAGTTTCTCGGCGGCCCGGGCCTTGTAGGTCTCGACCGACTTCACGCTGACGTCGATGCGCCGCGCGATCTCCTTGTTGCTGAGGCCCTGGGCGATGAGCCGCAATGTCTCCGTCTCCCGTGGGCTGAGCGCCTCGCCGGTCTCGGCCGGCTTGGAGCCTGCCGCCGTCGCGGAGCCGTCCCCCAGGGCGTGTCCGGCGACGGACGGGTCGAGGTAGACGCCCCCGGTCGCGACGGCATGGACCGCCCGCAGGAGGTCCTCGGCGGCCGAGCGCTTGAGGAGGTAGCCCCTGGCGCCAGCCTTCAGCAGCGGCTGGACGTAGGCGGCGTCCTCGTGGACCGTGAGTACCAGGACCTTGGTGCCGGGGCACTCGACGGTCACGCGCTCCGTCAGTTCGAGGCCGTTGAGGCCGGGCATCGAGACGTCGAGGACGGCGACGTCGGGCGCGACGGAGCGGATCAGCGGCAGCGCCTCGCCCCCGTTCGTGGCCTCGCCGACCACGTCCACTCCGGGATCGGCATTCAGGAGCGACCGGATGCCGGCAAGGACGATGGGATGGTCGTCGGCGAGCACGACGCGGATGCGCCCCATGGTCAGATCCTTCATGCACAGGCGGCCTGCGGAACGGGGATGCGGATGAACAACGTCGTGCCGACGCCGGGGGAGGTTTCCAACGTCAGTGTGCCGTCTAGGAGGGACAGGCGCTCGCGGATGCCGGACAGACCGAGACTTGGCTTGGACGGCGAGCCGTCCGCAGGGGGCGGGGGAACCGCCTCGGGATCGAAGCCGACGCCGTCGTCCTCGATGATGACGCGCACCTCTTCCGGGCGGTGCTCGACCGAGACGCTGACCGTTTCAGCTCCGGCGTGCTTGAGGACGTTGGTCAGTGCCTCCTGGACGATCCGGTAGACCGCGCTCTCGGCGGCGGCGGGCAAGCGCACGGGCTCGCCGAGGAACTCCAGGTCCGCGCTGACGCCGTGACGCTGACCCCATTCACGCAGCAGGGTGGCCAGGGCTTCGTGGAGGCCCAAGTCGTCGAGGGCGGTCGGGCGGAGGTCGACGGCGGCGCGGTGGATGTCGCGTCCGATCTCGCCGGCGAGGGTTTGCAGCCAGCGTATCCGGCGACCCGCTTCCGTCGAGGCATCGCCGGCTTCGAGAAGCCGCTCCAGCCCTTTCAGTCCGAGCGAGAGGCCCGTCACAGTCTGGCCGACCTGGTCGTGGAGTTCGCGCGCGATGCGGCGCTGCTCGTTCTCCTGCGCCTCGCCGAGCCGGCGCAGGAGTTCGAGGCGTTCCGCCTCGGCCCGTTTGCGTGGCTCGATGTCGGACACCACGCCGTAGACCAGACCGGCCGAGGCTGGGTCCTGCAGCCGGGGCGCACGACCAGTCAGGCGGACCCAGCGCGGCTCTGGGGCCGAGCCGTCGACGCGGAACTCGACATCGAGCGCCCCTCCGTCCGCGAGGCTCCAGCGCAGTTCGTCGACAAGCCGGGCGCGGTCGTCCGGGTGCACCATCCCGATCACCATGCCGCCATCGGCCTCCGTCTCGCCTTCCGCCGGGACGACGGTCCCCCAACCCAGGAGACGGGCGGCGCGCGGCGACCCAGTCACCTTGTCCCGGACCGTGTCCCATCTCAGCGTGCCGAGCTCCGCGGCCTCGGTGGCGACGGCGCCCTGCTCCTCGCTCGACCTGAGCGCCAGGGCGAACCGGGCCCTTTCGCCGGCACGTCGTTGCGCCATGTCGCGGCCCACCAGCCCGACAAGCGCCAGGGCGAGGCCGATGCTCAGCACGCTGCCGCCGGCCAGGACGAGGTACGAGCGGAGGACGGGGGCGTTCAACGTCGCGGCCGGCATCCCGAAGTGCACCGACCAGCCGCCGGTCTCCTTCAACGTGCGATAGACCACCTCGGCGTTCGAGCCCTCCAGGGTGGAACCCGTGTAGAACCCGTTCGGGGCGTGCCGGATCGCCGCTCGGAGGGCGGCGTCGGCCGGTTGCCCCAGTTCCTCGGCCTCGGCTTGGGTGCGGGCGATGGTGTTTCCGTCGGCGTCGACGATGGTACCGACCCAGCCTTCCGGAGCGCCCGCGTCCCTCAGGATCGAGCTGACCGCGTCGTTGGCGAGACCGACGGAGAGGACATAGTGGAGCTCGCCGTCCCGAATGACCGGTACCCGGAGGGCGACTAGGCGCTTGCCGGAGATCGGTCCGACCGGGCCGATGCCGCCGACCACGGGCCGGCGCGTCCTGACGACGGCGTCGAAGCTGCGTCGGTCCGCGGTCGGTCCGAGCTCGTCGTCGAGGGTGCGGAGCAGGTTGACGATCTGGACGCCATCGGGCCTCGCGAGCTCGACGGTCTCCCATAGGGGGCGCGCCCGCTTTAGCCGCACGGCCTCGGCGTAGAAGGCCGCGAGGTCCGGCTTGTCGAGGGTGGCGGATGCGGCCTCGGCTTCGAGGACGGCGATCTGAGCCGCGATGTCGGAGGCGACCCGTTCGGCGACGCGGGTCGCGCTGGCCACGGCCGCGCCGCGGGTCAGGTCGCGCTGCTGCTGGGCCATGAGGGTGGCGACCCAGCCGCTGAGAAGCAGCACGGGGATGGCCGCCGCAAGGGCGAGCGCGACGAATGTGCGACCGTTCCCGCGGCCCCGTCGAGGCCGGCGGGTGCGTTCGGCGGCTTCTTCCCGGGTGGTCATGCGGCAGGCACTTCGACCGGTCCGTCGTATTGAAGGCTCCCGGACGGAAGGCTCTCCATGTCGTTAGCGCTTTCCGTCCCCGTCGCCGAGATGCGGGCTTTCGCGGACGCGGGTCTCAAGAAGACCTGTCGGTCGGAGGGGTAATGGTGGACGAAGGTGGAGGGTTCGACATGGAACGGATCTCCAGCAGGCGGCGCCCGGATGCGATGACCTGCAGGCTCTGACGGTCGCCCCCGGCCTCGATCACGAACCGCTCCAGGTCCCGAAGGCGTCCGATAAGGTTCGGCGCGACGGCGTCCCCCTCGGCGAGCCCTGCCTCGACCAAGGCCGTCACCACCCGTTCCAACCGTCCGAGGCTTCGGCCCCGGAGCGATGGCGCACGTTTAACCCCCATAGTTCGGTGCCTGGGTACTCAGGCGAAAGCCGACGCATGGCTCGGGGCCCCAGCGGCGTCCCGTGCCATGGCGACGCTTCGGATCGCCACGGCCGGATGGGGAACCCTCGTGCCGGGGTCCCACGCCGATCCGTCGAAACCCTCGAACCACGCCCGCCGCTCGCGCGAATCCACGGGATAGGGACAGGCATCCCTCGGTCGGCCGGTGGTTCGGGCCCTAGATCCCTGTCGAATGACTTCCATGATCATCGGCGCCTGCCCTTTCGCTGTTCCGAAGCGTATTCGACGCCGTCGAGTTGCGCCCGGATCGCTTCGACCGACAAGCTTTTCGGGCCGCTTCTACCGGTCTCACCGACGCGTGTCGGGGCAATCCCGACAGGCCGGGCGGCGGAATGCGCTTGACCGTGGCGAAGGGGCGGCACCGCTCCCCCGGAAGGGAGAAAGACGAGCCATGAGCCGAGGGCCGCGTCCACTGACGGGCCCTCGATTCGTCAGAACCTCTCGCCCATACGTCACGCGCGACTGCTCGGCTTCGAGGTCGATGCCATCCGCGAGCTTCTCGCATTGAACGCCCGGCCGGACCTTCCCTGCGCCGAGGTCGACGTCATCGCCCGGCGTCACCTCGCCGAGGTCGACGGCCGTATCGAGCGTCTCAAAGCCCTGAGGTCCGAGCTCTCGCGCATGGTCGATGAGTGCGGCCGCGGCCGCGTCGGCGAGTGCCGCGTCATCGAGGTCCTGTCCGACCATGGCGAATGCCTCGGGCACGACCATTAGGGGCCGCCTCGACACCTACCCTTCCGATCCGCCCCGGGATCGGGATCATCCAAACCCGTCGTTCTCGACCGCCATGGCCTCGCCGCCTGCTTCGCAATGGGGTGTCCACCTTCTGCGAAACCCGTGGGCCGACCACCGGAGCGCCGCTCGCATGGAGGCGGTTCATCGTTCGACCGCCGTGCCACCGTGCACCCGTGTGGCGCGGAGATGACGTTCGGTACTTATCCACAGCCGTCCACAGCGATCCCAAAAAAATACGGGATCGAAGCTCGGCCGCTATACGGAACCCATCGGATATGTTCTGCTTTTGTTCCCGTACTACGGAGGAGCACCATGCAGGCCATCGACATCGTCATCGGCTTCCCGATGCCGGTCCCGATCCTCGCCAGGGCCGTCCGCGCCGGGTTCCCCAGCCCGGCCGACGACTTCGTCGAGGAGGAAATCGACCTTCAACGCCTGCTCGTCGTCAATCGCCCGGCCACCTTCCTGGTACGTGTCGCCGGCGACAGCATGCTGCTCGCCCACCTTCACGATGGAGACCTCGCGGTGGTGGATCGGTCGCTGACCCAGCGTACCGGCGACGTCGTCGTGGTCGACATCGACGGCGAGCGCTCCTTCAAGGTCTGGAAACGCCAGGGTCCCCGGGTCACGCTGCACTTCGCCAACCCGCGCTTCCCGGAGTTCCGCCTGGCGCCCGATGCCCTCGTCGAGGTCTGGGGTGTCGTCTCCGGCTCCGTGTGCGCCCGGCGCCGCTGCGAATGAACGCCCGGGCCTACGCCCTGTCCGACGGCAACTCGTTCTACTGCTCGTGCGAGCGGGTGTTCGACGCCCGGCTGGCCAAGGTGCCGGTGATCGTTCTGTCCAATAACGACGGATGCGCCATCGCCCGGACCAACGAAGCCAAGGCGCTCGGCATCCGGATGGGCGAGCCCTGGTTCAAGATCCGCGACATGTGCAAGGCCCGGGGCGTCCGGGTCTACTCCTCGAACTATGCCCTCTACGGCGACATGTCGGCCCGGGTGAACGCGGTGTACCGGGGGTTCTCGCCCCGCATCGAGATCTACTCCATCGACGAGAGTTTCCTCGACGTCTCCGACGTGCGCGAGCGGGATCGCGAGAGCCTGGCCCGCGACATGCGCGAGACCGTGCGGGCCTGGACCGGCATCCCGACCTGCGTCGGCATCGGCCCCACCAAGACCCTGGCCAAGCTCGCCAACCACATCGCCAAGAAGAATCCCGTACTCTGCGGGGTCTGCGACCTGACGGATCCGGAGCAGTACGACCACTGGATCATCCGCGTCCCGGTCCCCGACATCTGGGGCGTCGGTCCCGCCAACGCCCGGCGCCTGGAGACCCTCGGATGCGACAGCGCTGCCGACGTTCGCGACCTCGATCCGCGCGTCGCCCGGCAGGCGATGACGGTGGTCGGCGAACGCCTCGTCCGCGAGCTCCGGGGCGAGGCGTGCCTCGACCTTGAGGAAATCGCCCCGACGCGGAAGGGCTGCGCGGTAACCCGCTCGTTCTCGGAGCGCGTCGAGAACCGCGCGACCATGGAGCAGGCGCTGGCCACCCATGCGGCCAGGCTCGGCGAGAAGCTCCGGGCCGGGGGTCTGGCGACATCCCACATCACCGTCTTCTTCCACACCTCGGAGCACGACCGCGGCCGGCCGCAGCGATCCGTCTCGACGATGGTCTCCCTGCCCGAAGCCAGCAGCGACAGCCGCGTCCTGGTTAAGGCCGCCCTCCACGGGGTGCGGAAAACCTGGCGCGACGGGTACCGCTATTCCAAGGCCGGGATCGTCACCACCGACCTCGTGCCGTTGGCCGCCTCCCAACGAGCCTTCCCGGGCCTGGGGCAACTCGACCGCGAGATGGGGGCCGCCCTGATGCAGGCGATGGATGCCTGCAATCGCCGCTTCGGACGCGGTGCGGTCGTCCCGGGCGCCGCCGGGTTCGCCCCAAGGCGGGCTTGGTCGACGAAGTTCGAGATGCGGTCGCCGCGCTACACCACCCGGGTCGACGAGCTACCGGTCGTCGCCGCGGCATGACCGGAACCGGCTGGCGGCGTCCGCATGCGCGGCCTGCCTCACCCCGGGACCCCGCCATCCTCCGCCCTGCGCTTCCGATAACGTCCCGCGCCCTCGCTCACGAAATACCGGTTGCGGTACATCCGCTCGTCGATGGCCCCCCTGACCGTGTCGATGTCCCAGACCTGACCGTGCTCCTCGGACTCATGCACCAGGTCGGCGCCGATCCTGAGCGTGATCTCGCCCACATGCAGCGCGTCGCGCTTCGGAAGGATCTCCCGGATCGCCTGGATGACGCGAAGCCAGAAAGCCCGCGCCTTCACCGTCCGCAGGTGCTGCTTCTGTCGTTCGAGAGAACTCGAGAGATCCGCGCGCTTGTTCAGAGCTTCGTCGGAGCCCTCAGAGCGGACATTGTTCGCAAGCCCTCAGCCAACGCTACCGATCGGGGGGCACTTACCGAGTTTCAATTCGCGACATGTTCGCAACGGACACCGAATCCTCCGCGTGCTACGCTGATCAGCATATCAGCTCGAAGGGAGCACGGGCATGCCAGAGACGTTCGGATCCTTTATTTTGGGGACACGAAAGGAAAAGGGAATAAGTCAAAAGGAACTGGCGGCGATGATATTGAGAGAAGAAGATGGCAAGCCAATCTCACCTCAATATCTCAATGATATAGAGAGAAACCGTCGCAATCCGACCTCGGACCATATAATTGAGCAATTTGCAAAAGCGCTCAATGTAAGATCCGAATATCTTTTCTATCTTGTCGGAACATTTCCTGAAGACATCCGCTCGGCCGGTGCCAAGCAGGACGATGTCGTTCAGTTATTCAACGCCTTCCGTAAGTCGACGAGGTAGCAATGGTTCAGTGGGTGCCCGATGCTACGAAACGGTTTCCTAGACGCCCCCATTTCGAACCCATGGAAATCGATCGCGAGTGTGAGGCGCTGACAGCGGCCTTTCTCCTCAAGCATCGCGGCAAGATCGCGTACCCGCTCGCGACCGAGGATCTTTGCCTCCTGATCGAGCAGCATGTCATGCATCTCGACGTCTATTCGGATCTCTCCGCGGATGGGACGGACGTCGAAGGCGTCACCCGCATCCACATCGGCAAGTCCCCGATCATCGAGATCACCGAAAGCCTGTCCACCGAGGATCGACGCGCAAGCCGGTATCGGACGACTTTGGCACACGAGCTCGGCCACGTCCGCCTGCATGATAGGCTGTTTCAGTCCCATTTCTCGTCCGGCGACCTCCTTCCAGCCGCGGCCGAACTTCGGATCGTCTGCAAGCGCGACGGCATCCTCGATGCCCCCGTCACGGATTGGATGGAGTGGCAGGCCGGCTATGCCTCGGGCGCCTATCTCATGCCCCGCACCGCATTACGGGACCTCCTTCGTCCACGTCTCGATGCGATCGCTGCGCTTCCCCCGTTCCACGTCGCGGATGCGGCGGCGACATCGCTGATGGACGTGGTGATGCGGACCTTCCAGGTCTCGCGCGACGCCGCCCGCGTTCGGTTGCTCCAGCTACGATACCTGACCGCTCGACCCGTGGAGCCGACGCTGTTCGGCTGATGCCCGCACGGTCTCCTTGACTCTCGGCGAAAGCAAAATATGCTGATTAGCGTATTAGCTGATTCGCAGGGATGTGGCATGATCGAGGATGACAAACCGCAGGGAGATGGGCCGAGGCCGTACAGGGTCCTCAGCCTCGACGGCGGGGGCATGCGCGGCATTTATACCGCCGCGTTCCTCGATCGCCTGGTCACGCATTTCGCGCTTACGCGAAAAAAGGATGCCCTCGACCTCGGCGGGGGGTTCGATCTCATCACGGGAACGAGCACCGGCGCCATCGTCGCGTGCGCCCTGGCCATCGGAAAGCCGCTCAGCGACGTGATGGCCCTCTACGAGAAGCACGGGGCGGCCATATTCCCGCACCGGATCAAGGGAACGGGCAGCGCGATCTACCGGGCCCTCAGGGGACGGACCTTCGTCCGCGCCGGGGACCGCGCCCTCAGGAATGCCCTTCACGATGTCCTGGGGGACGTCACCATGCTCGACGTCTTCGAGCGTCGCGGCATCTCGCTCTCGATCCCCAGCGTGCTGATGAAGACGCATCGCGCCTGGGTCTTCAAGAAGACGCCGAAAAGCGGCGTTCGCGACGACAAATACCCCCTGGCCGACGTCTGCCTCGCTTCGAGCGCCGCCCCGATCTATCGCTCCCTCGCGAGCATCGACGATCCGATGGCGACGCATGGACTGAAGCAGGTCTTCGCCGACGGCGGACTCTGGGCCAACAACCCGATCCTGGTCGGCCTACTCGACGCGCTCATGGTAGCCGAGCGGGACCAGCCGATCGAGATCTTCTCCCTTGGAACCTGCTCCAGGCCCGAGGGAGAGCACATAGACGGCGCGCATGCCCATCGATCCATGCTCGGATGGAAGCTTGGCGCGGACGTGGCCCCGTTGAGTATCTCCGCGCAGGAATTCGCCTACGACAACATGGCGAGGCTCCTCTCGAACGTCCTCACAGACCTGGGCAGGCCGGTGCGCACGCTTCGCTTCCCGAAGAAGGACGTTCCCGCCGAGATGATGCCGTTCCTCGCCTTGGACGACACGCGGAAGGGAGCCATCGCACGGCTTGTTCAGCAGGCCTGCTCGGATGCGGACATCACGAAAAGCTCCTGCGACGATCCCCGCAACCCCGACGGTCAGATGGTCCGGTCGCTCATGATGGATTTGCCGACGATGCCGGTGGACGGCCTGACTTGGGAGAGCAAGCGATGATGAACGCCAACGCAGAGGTCCGCGGCTTCCACAAGAAGCGGGTGCGGATGGACGACGACGGCCGTTCGGACATCCTGTCCAAGGCCAAGACCAATCGTAAGCGCCTCCGTCGCGGCCTGATCCGCGATGGCGAGCCGGCGCCGTTCGGTTCGCAAACCCAGGGCTCCTACGCAATGCGGACCATGATCCAGGATGGGGACGGGGACTTCGACATCGACGACGGAGCCTACTTCGATAAGGCGGCGCTCGTCGGCGATCGCGGTGCCGACAGATCCGCGCTGGACGTCCGCAAGATGGTCTGCGCGGCCCTGCAGGACGATTTCTTCAACGACAAGCCGGAGGTGCGGACGAACTGCGTCCGCGTCTACTACAGCGGCGGCTATCACGTGGACGTCCCTGTCTACCGTCGGACCCGCACGAAGGATCAATGGACCGGCGTCGTTACCGAAACCTTCGAACTCGCCGGCGCGGACTGGAAGCCGTCAGACGCACTCAACGTCACAAAATGGTTCAAGCGGCGCAACAACGAAGCGTGCGGCGATTCCTCGACGAACGGCGATCGTGGGCAGTTCGTCAGGGTGGTGCGGTTGGTCAAGGCCTTTGCCCGCAGCCGGCCGCATTGGAAGGGAAAGATCGCCAGCGGCTTCGCGCTCTCGCGCTTGGTAAGCGATCATTTCATCGAGCGTCCCAAGCGGGACGACGAAGCCCTCAGGGACGTTCTCGTCGCCATTCGCGATCGGCTTGCCTGGAACAGCGCGGTCGACCATCCGACGCTGAACGAACGCATCGTCGAGGCCGGGGACGCCAAGACGGAGTTCCTGCGCAAGAAGATCTTCGAGAAGCTCGCCCACCTCGGCGTCCTCGACGATTCCGATTGTACCCATCAAGAGGCGATGAGAGCCTGGGATAGGTTCTTCCGTTCCGACTTCTTCGGTCTTCAACCCGATCCCGACGACGAGAAAGACCTCGACGGGAAAACCAGCGGGCCCGCGGTCATCAAATCCGGCGGGCATGGCTACGCGTGACGGTACATGTTCCCCCGGTCGTGACCGAGCCCCACGACGCCATCGATGCCTGGTTCCGGGGGTTGGGGCGTCACTATCTCGGTCGCGTGCGGCCCGACGACCCGATCCTCCGCGGCGACGCCGGCTCCGCGGGCTGGCGCCTCCGCACCCTCGGCCTTGAAATCGTTGTGGTGGTCGACCGCCACTTTCCATACTCGAAGCCGACGGTGCACCTGGCCGGCGAGACCGAGCGCATGCCGCACGTCGAACGCGACGGGAAGCTTTGCCTGCGCAACCCGGAAGTGCCATCCGATCCCGTCATGGCGGTGGCCTCGGCCCTGGGCGAAGCCCGGCAGCTGCTCCGTGACGTCGCGGCCGGTGGCGAGCGAGACGACTTCGAGGAAGATTTCGGTCTGTACTGGGCGCAGGATGCCGTCGCGGATCACGCGGCTGCGATCCTGCTGCCGCCCGGGCATGGCACCGCCTCCGCGTCATGGACCGGAAACGGGGTGACGACCTACGTCTTCGCATCGGGAGGCGAGGCGCGGAGGTGGTGGCGGCATCGGCACGGCGCAGACCCGGTCCATCTCCGTCGGACGGCTACCATAGAGCTGACGACCCTGCCTCGCCCCGATCGATACCCGACGAGCGGCGCGGAGCTCTGGAGCCTCGTCGAGCAGCGTTCCGACACGGGATGCGAGATGTTGGGCGAACTGCTCCTTCAGATGCCCAAGGCGCTTCCGCTCGTGCTGACCGGCGCGGCCCTGTCCGGCAGACGTCATGCGGTTGCCGTCATGCTGTCGCGTTCCCCCGACCCGAAGCGACCGACGGTGCACCGCAAGGTCATGGAACGGGATTACCCTCGCGGTCAGGTTCCGGCTTCCGTTCTCTGCTCACGCTACGATCTGAGGCGTCTTAGGTGCCAAGCCCTCGATGCGGCCAATACCCGGCTGCCCTACGCGAAGCTCGATCTCCTGACGGGTAAGCGCGTCGGCATTATCGGATGCGGGGCCCTCGGGTCGGGTGTCGCACGGCTCATCGCCAAATCCGGCGTCGGCCATCTCGTCCTTGTCGATCCCGAAACGCTGGGTTGGGAAAACATCCGGCGCCATCAATTGGGGGCCGGTGACGTCCACCGCGCGAAGGCCTCAGCTCTCGCTCGGACGCTCGTTCGCGAGAATCCCGACATCGGCTCGATCAAGGCATTCGATACGACCCTGCAGGCCCTTCTGGCGTCCGATCCAACGGCCTTGGCGGACCTCGACCTCGTCATTGCCTGCACGGGTTCATGGGCGGCGAACGCCTTCCTCGATCATCACCTGTCGTCCCCGGGGAACGGTATTCCCGCGATGTACGGATGGATGGAAGCCCATGCGCTTGCGTCCCATGCGGCATTGCTCATGCCCGGCACCTCGTTCGCCGCCGGATACGACGCTGCGGGCAACGCCCGCATGGTCGCCTCCAAAAGCAAAAAACCTCCGCCGGTCGAATGCGGCGCGCTGACATCCCCGTTCGGCGCGATCGAGCTTGCCCAAGCCGAGGCACTCACCAGCCGCCTCGCACTGGATTTCCTCAGGGGCAAGCAGACCGAGAGCGCCTGGCGATCCTGGCTCGTCGATGCGTCGACCCTCGATGACGCCGAGGGCTCGTGGACGCTGATGTGGCTTGCGACGCGCGGGACCCCGGACCCGCTGGGCGGAATGGCAGCGGGCCCCTGGTGGCAGGCCTAATGAGCGCGCTAACCCTGCAGGCGGGCGACATCCGGGTACGCATTTCCGCCGAGGCCCTGGCTACGTTCGCCGGGCATCGCCAAAAGCGATGCTATCACCGGGAAGCTGGTGGCCAACTGTTCGGATCGATCCGTCCGTCGAACTGGACGATCCTCGAAGCGACCGGGCCACGTAAGAGCGATCAACGTGGCCTCTACGGCTTCTGGCCTGATCGGGCTTCCGAACAACGAGACATCCATTCCTTTCACGCCCGTGGCCTCGAATATCTCGGCGACTGGCACACCCATCCGGAGGACCGGCCAAGCCCTTCAAGCAAGGATTTGACGAGCATTGCATCCATTGTGCGTGAGTCGACCCATCACCTGCCGGGCTTCTTGCTATGTATTGTAGGACGCCTTCCGTTCCCGGATGGCCTGTGGCTGTCCCTACACTCGCGACGGGGCGAGGCGACCCGGGGCATTGTCACCGAGCCAGTCCCATCAGGTTCGGTGCTCGCAATGCACGCAGCCAGACAGGACGGAAATTCACGCCAGCCTTGATGCGCGCATGATTCAGAAAGAGGTTCATGCGAGGTTCCGCTGGCTCCCCCATGGATGTCATCGTCGACATCTGAGATTCACAAAAAGCAATCTTCGTCATCATTCTTGGCCCCCAAGCAAAAATCGCTATGGGTTCGCCGCCGAGATCGCCTCCGCCCACTGATCGGCCCCCACGAGGTGGTCCAAGGGTAAAGTTAGTGCACGGTGGGCCGCTCCGCCACGGGTAGCTTGGCCGGCGGAGCTGGTCTGGCGAGCGCAGCCGGCCAAGCGGAGAAGGCTGGCATGAA
>NZ_VRUT01000050.1:0-29876 GCF_008039465.1 Methylobacterium sp. WL120
TCACGCCGCCACCGGTAGTACGTCACCGAACTCACACCGAGCGCGCGGATTGCATCGGCCACGCTCTGGCCCTGTGAGATCAGCACGTCCGCCTGACGGAGCTTCGCGACGATCTCCTCGGGCTTCGGGTGTTTTGCCATCTCGTCCGTCCTCCAGGCTCAAAAGCCATACCAAAGGGCGGACCACTTCAATGGGGGCTGACCAACCCGAGGCGAGAGCGGCCGGATCGTTCTGACCGTCCTTGGCATGGTCAGTCAGATGGAACGGCGCTTCATCCTCGAACGTCAACGCGAGGGTATCGAGGCTGCCAAGGCGAAGGGTGTCTATACGGGCGGTAAGCGTCGGCTGGACCGGGACAAGGTTCTTGCGATGAAGGCGGCTGGTGATGGTCCTGCGGCGATTGCGAAGGCTCTCGGCTGTTCCCGCATGCAGGTGTATCGGATCATCGGAGGCGAAAGCGCACCACAGTCTCAATGAGCGTGGATGCAATGAAAGCGGAAAGCCGAAGCGAGGGCTGATCTGAATCCCTCGCTTCGGCTCACTTCTCACTTCGCCTTGGCAGCAATGCCCTTCAAGCCGGCATCGTACACGCCAGCGATGGCCTCCTTCGCCTTATCGTCGGGGGCGCCCTTAGCTTTGAACGAGCCGGTCCAGGTGACCTTGGAACCGCTACCTTCCTTCTCGACCATAATCGTGGACTTGTAGTCTTCCACCGGTAACGGTCCAGACATGATCGTGTAGGTATAGCTCATCTTCTTATCGTCGCGGGCTTGCTCTTGCTCGACGAGAAGTCCACCACCCTTGAGGTGGAGGGTTCGTTGTTCCTTTCCGCCGTTCTTAGACAAGGCGCACGTCTCAACGACCGGGTGCCAACCGCCGATCCCACAGAAGCCACCAATGGTCTTCCACACCGCATCAGGTGAAGCCGCGACCATGGTGGTCTTCGTCACTTCCAGCGCGAAAACAGGAGTGATAGAGACCGCGACCAGAGCCGCGGCAGAGATAATAGTTTTGCGCATCTAGCGTTTCCTCACAAGGCTTCTTTGACGCGGATAAACACGCCGAAGATTAAGCTAGCGCGCGATCTAAACTTTACCATATGCATCGCGTATACGGATGCGATTCAATCCCGAGCAAAATGCGCCCTTAAACGCGGAGCGTATCACTTTCATGTGTGGCTATCGGAATGAAGGCGGCCGGTGATGGCCCGGCGGCGATTGCAAAAGCCCTCGGCTGTTCCCGGATGCAGTTCTATCGAATCAATAGAGGGAACACCGCTTATTGATCACCGTGAGCGTCAGGCTGAGGGTATGCCTAGGTCGAGACCGAAAGAGCATTGAAGAGTGGCAAACCAACGATCGACGCTGACCGTGCGAGGAAACTTGCGGCGTCGGACATGGGTGGAACGGCCATCGCCCGGGCACTGAACGTATCTCGGGCTTCGGTCTATCGCCTTCTCAATCCTAGTGCCGGGGAAGCCACACTACGCACCCCGGTTGAGCCTATGTAACGGCCAAGCTACAACAACCTCTGGTTGGTTAAGCATACGTTAGGAGGCCGCTGTGGAACCGTCGGAATGTTGCACGTTTCGTATCATTGCGGCCTCTGTTGTCGGTAGCATCATCTGTGCAATCTTCCTATGGTATCGATCGCCCGTATTCGCGATTTTACTAGTACCGGTAGCTGGATCATTGATGGCAGTAGGGGCAATGCTCTTGTTCCAATCAGTTCGTCCGTTCGTATCGAAAGAACCAATCGGGCTGGATGTCAGATCTGACTACTTTATTCGACGACTTGGATTCCGTTGATCTAAAATATTACATAATATCTTTGATAAACTCATTGATGCTGTCACGACTGACATAATCGTGGACTTGCCTTGTCGTTGGCAGTTTACCAACGTGGTCGTGTCGCGGGACCACCGCATTTCGAACTCGATGGACCACCAACGATCTTCGACTCGCCCGGCCGACGGGATGACTACGCTCTCACGACCATAGCGGCGGTTGCAGGCATATAGAGCGTCATCAGTGGCCCTCTGCGCTCACGTAGAGTCCGCCGATCGTCGCCCACTGTGAGGTTTGCAGTGGCATCAGGTCCGCCTGATGATACCGGCCTTGGAATAGGCGAACCTTTGACGCCGGACCCGCCGGACACCTGATGGCACTGCCTCGTCAGAACCAGGGTATCGTTTGATACTTAGGCATTGTTCAGACTACGTCTACGAGGTCTTATCAGGCTTCTGTGTCGCGCACACGAGAGATAGCGGGGCACTTGAGAGCCGCATGTTATCTCCGTCAAGTGTCGTCGTCCTGTCTGCCTCCGCTCGCAAAACTGACATTACTGTTGCTCGACCTTCCGGGTTTTCGATCGCAAGCCAGAGAGTAAGTAGTTCGTTGGTCTCTTGGATTTGATGCGAAACTAGACCGCAAAAGACCTCGGTAGGACAGTCCAAAGCCTGAGCGAGCCGTTTGAGTGTGGCTTTGGTCTGCCTCAGTCCACCGGATGTCGTATCGTCGGTCGCCATCACCGCCCCCAGGTTGCGCACAACCCATCCTAACGGAGCGGTTGGTCACAATCAAATCACGTCGGAGTGCTCGGTGTTGCCTAAATGCCCCGCATGGCGGCAGAGCCATCAGTTATTACTCTGGCGGGACTGGCGAAACAGGAAACGGGCAGGACTGTGAAAAAGATAAATAAGCTCAACGCGATAGCTGATCTTTACCTCAGAGCGCACGAGATTATCGAGCAACACGGCACGCCCGAAATGCGGTCTCTCATGCGCCTTCTGTTGTTTCAGATCGGTCAAGAACTTGCCCGCCACGAGGCCGGATCGTAGATCACACTCGACTATGGCCGAGGTGCCGCCGTTGGAAGGCGAATATGCCAACTCACGCCAGCCTTTCGAACTTCTCTTGGGAGGTCTGCGAAGGGTCGGAAGCGGAAGTAAGTCAATCGCCCGAAGGCGGACTTTCCCAGGTTCCGAAGAACGTTCAAATGCTCCCCAAAAGGGCCGGAACCGTCTATAAGATTTTAATCACCAAGTAACGCATATTACCGAACAAATATCAGATTCTTAAATCGTGAGTTATTTCGCTTCAACAACTATTCTTATATTAACACCACAGGGCCGATCTGTAAGCGCCGCACTCATCACCCTTGATTTTCCTCCTCGGGCTCGGCGCTGTCCTTATCTTGGTCGAGGGTAGGCTTGAAGAAATCTACTACCGGCACCCCGATTGTCGAAGCAATCCGCTGCAACGTTAAAAGTGTCCGCGCGCGTTCCTCCGCCCCTACGGCTTTCTTCGGTAATCTTGACCGGAATATCCGGCCATCATCATCATCGCGTTGGCCCATCGTAACTTCGCCATTGCCCCGAGCCTTTTGATAGGTAGGATGGATTGGACGCGGGGGATAGAAAATAATGCTGTGGGGCGCCCGCTGGCGATGGATCAAAAGGGCATATGCCAAAAAGGTTTCAAACTGAGGCCGTTCAAGTCCCCTCAATGCTCTTCGCCCCTGTCGCGATCGGCCGTTGGGAGGATGATGTTGAGGCGAATCTTATCCGAGGCGATGCCGTCATGGCTCACCTATTCGGTCTGCCGCCGGAAGAAATGGCCGATGGCATTACGCTATCTCAAATGCTGTCTATGTTTCATCCGGATGATCGTGACGCAGACACCGCCCACCGACGCCGCGTCCGAGAAGATGGAGGCGCTTTCGCTTGGGAGCACCGCGTTGTGACTCCGGCAGGAGAGGTTCGTTGGATACTGGCTAGAGGTCAGTTCGTTCGGGACGCAAACGGTCGAGTTCGCGGGAGTGGCGTCGTAATCGACATGACCGATACGCGCGTTCACGATACTGGCCCTGGATCGGCAGCATTTCTCGCTGCGGACGGGGGAGGGCCGCCTTTGGAGCGTATGGCCGACCGGATTGTGGACGCCTGGGAAATGTCCGGCGGCGTTGGCTCTGACGATTGGGATCGACTTCGTCCGCTATTCGAGAACCTGTTATTTGAGTTGGGTCGCCAAATCGCCGCAACATTGCCTGATGATTCAGAAATCCTGACTGATAAACTAAGTGGGCATGGGATACATTGATATATTCTTAGATGAGTTAAAGCCAATCCTAACTTCTGCACACTGTAGCGACTAGTTGCGTCAATCTATCTCCACCTCGTTGTCTGTGGTATAATCATGACCGGAGACAACAAAAATGGACAAAGATGGATTTAACCCGGCGTTTGCAGTTTTCGGATCGCATAGCAGAAACAAGGGCCGCACTAGTATAACGCATCCTATTCGAATCGACGCGATATTTGCCGGTAAGGGTCTCGGGAATATCGGTATAACGTTCTGTCCGGGGAAGGTTCAGGCCGACGCTGCAACCGGATCATGGGCGCGCGACCTCCGAACCGACTTGGAAGCGATATCAGAGTGGGGAGCGAGCACGGTTGTCTCCCTCATTGAGACTCCCGAGATCGAAACGTTGCAGGTCGAGGCAATCGGTGAGGAATGCCGGCGGCTTGGCCTGACGTGGATTCACCTGCCGATCCCGGACGTTTCGACCCCTACAGAAGCGTTCGAAGCATCGTGGGTGACGGTCGGTGAGGGCCTACGCTCCGTCCTGCGCAACGGCTTCTCCATTACGGTGTTCTGTAAAGGCGGTTTGGGACGTTCCGGCACCATCGCGGCGAGACTTCTAACCGAGCTAGGTGCCGATCCTGCCGAAGCCATCAGGATCGTTCGTGAGGCTCGTCCAGGCGCGATCGAGACCGAGGCCCAGGAACAGCACATTTTACGGCGACGGAAAATACCCGAACGGAGCCCGGCCACGACGATCGATGCCATACGCGACCGTGCTCTTGGTGCACTGGTTGGCCTCGCGATCGGTGACGCAACAGGGACGACGATCGAGTTTTCCAGACGCGACACCTATCCTCCGATGACGGACATGGTCGGCGGCGGTCCGTTCAACCTCAAGGCCGGGCAGTGGACGGATGATACCTCCATGGCGCTCTGCCTCGCGGACAGTCTGATTGCCTGCGACGGGATCGATGAACGCGATCTTCTCGAACGGTTCTGCCGCTGGTTCGAGGACGGTGAGAACTCCTGCACCGGCACCTGTTTCGATATCGGAAACGCAACGGTTTCAAGCCTCCGTGCATACCGCGAGACGGGCGATATCCATGCTGCGTCCGCAGACCCTCGCAACGGAGGAAACGGTTCGATCATGCGCCTTGCCCCGGTGGCCATCCGCTACTGGAATGATCCGGAGAAGCTTCGGGATGCGGCACGTCGGCAGTCCGCTACCACACATCCCGCTGCCGAGCCCTGTGACGGGTCCGAGGCCCTTGCGGTGATCCTTGCGCGGGCGATTCAGGGAAAGCCCCTCAGTGAGGTCCTGAACGCACACCAAGGCCCATACACTGAGAAGGTTCAAAGGATCGCGGACGGTTCATGGCGAGGCAAGCACCGCGACGATATCCGATCCAGCGGGTATGTGGTCGATACGCTTGAAGCTTCGATCTGGGCGGTAGCGGCCTCAGCCGGCAGCTTCGAGGAAACCGTTCTGCGGGCCGTGAACCTCGGTGACGACAGCGACAGCGTAGGAGCCGTTACCGGATCGATTGCAGGGGCCATCTACGGTTGGTCGGGCATCCCAGAACGGTGGCGGAAAACACTTGTCTGGAATGTCTACATCGAGGCCCTGGGGAACGACCTTTTCGAGGGAAGCCTACGATGATCGAGAATGATGCCGAAATCCGTAGGACGGTGCTCGCTCGTGATGCCTTTCGTCGGGAAGCTCATCTGCCACCGCTGAACATCGAAGAAGAGGTCAGTAAAGGTTGCAAGCTCGCAGCAAGCAAGGCCGCGAGTGAGCTTTATGATGAACAGTGCCAAAGGTATGCCTCTGACCGTCAACGTATCCGAGACGAGATTATTGCGGAGATGAGATCAGGTGGAAACTTGACCTTCCCTAACGGTTGGGCGGGAAACTATCATTTATCTACCCTCGTCGAAAAACGCTTCCAATCCTTCTTGCTGAACGGTGTTGGTGACGCGAAGTGAAGTCACTTTACCCGGCACCACGAAAAATGTCGGATTATGATCACCCGTAGAAATGCCAAACAAGACTAGTTTTATGTTATGTACCCCGCATCGCCACGTGTTCTGGAAACGTGGCGATGCTCGTTAGTTTAATATGTTTCAGACTTTACTTGTTCGCCCACCGTTTCAGAGTCGTAATGAGTCGGTCAGCTTGCTTCCGCCTATCAATCGGACTGTTTGATGACAGAGCAGCCTCATGTAGCTTCTCTGTGACCATTCCCACTGGCAACCGCAGCTTGGTAAGGGAATGATACAACGACAGAAGCCCATCATGCCCCTCACCAGGAAAGACACCGATCCGATACCACTCAGTCATAGCTCGCTCGACACCACTAAGTTGATCACTACCAATCGAAGTGTCGTCCGAACCAAGTTCTGAGTATATAGTGGCATCGAAGTCCATACTATCATAGTCACAGATAAGGTTCGACAGCCAAGCATCAACGTCGATGGCTTCCCGATCATCAGCCTTGTGTTCTACGAAGAAGCTGTCCTTTACGTTCTTGGCCTGACAGGGAAGAGCGAATAGCGCACATGGATTTGGTCGGTGATCGATACCATGATGAGGTTGATTGCCAAGCCCGCTCGTTCTCACCGCCTCTATTGAACCTCGACAATACGCTTTCGATTCAAGGATGCAGACAATCTCTGAGTAGATTGCGCGATATTCCTGATCGTGCATAGGCCGATTGGTTGGAATATAGAGCCGATACCGAGGTTTCATCGCCGTATGTGAGAAGGTGTTATAGGCGACAACGTGAAGCTGCGGGAACTCGTCAGCAAAGTCTTCATGCCTCATCGTTCCGTTCTCGACATCAAGCCACATACCTCTCACAAACTCAACATTGTCATTTCCTCTGTTTGTTGTATCGGACTTACTGACGGAAAACATGGCACCGCTGACACATGGGATTTCGTTTTTGTTCCCATATTCGTTCTTGTGGTGGTTCCTGAGATAAGGAACGAACTGATTATCCGTGCAACAAATCGCTCTTGGTTCGGTACCATAATAGTTGATGAACTCAGATGCACGGAATCTTTGGACGAAATGGCTTATAGTCTTTATAGTGGTTTCGTCCGTCTTGTCATGAAAGGTTACTTCGTCAAGAATGTTCTCTTTCAGGTCAAGGGCGAAGCCCGCGCTCCGCGCATGATCATTCTTGATACGGGCTGCTGATTTCTTTCTTCGTTCCTTATCATTCGCATGTTTCCGTGGCCTACCAACCGCCTTCATCACTGGTTGGGTTAGTCCGAGCGAATGAACACGGGAACCAGGAAACAGATCACTCAACCAGTCAGCGGTCTCTTTCGATGCAACAACCCATGTTTTTGCTTCATGACTTTCATCATCGCGGATAGAAGTACGGCATATTGATTGATATATCGCGTGATTGGTGAAGGCACGGAACTGATCATTTAGACCGAACCTACAGAACTCATCAAGAAAGTTCCCGGCGTCAGATGTTGGATTGTTCGCGGTGATGACCACAGCATGGTGAATATGACGGAACATGTTAAGTCCGTGAGACACGCCTTTGATCAAATGACTTCCAGCAACCTGATTAAGGAGACTCATCAGCTTCACATCATTGTTCTCGACTCGAACGAACTCCTTTGAGCCCATCAGTTTCTCGGTAGCGACGATAAGGGGATTTGTCTTAGGGCATCCAAGAGCGTTACGTGTTTTCTTCGAATATTTCCGATCATAACCGTAGTAGATATCGATCGTATCATTGTGAGGATGTTTCAGGTCTGGAATGTTGCCTTCCTGAGACTTGATGCGGCCCCACCTAACGCCTTCCCGCTCCCACCAATGATACTGAAATGTCTCCTCAAATCTCGCGGCAGCTATCGTAACACTCGCGAACCCGTCCATGATCCGCGGCGAAAGCACAGAATACACGCACAGCTTACCGGTCTGGCTACGACGCTTGATCAACTCATCATGCGTCTTGTTTACCACATAACTATCATAGTAGGGAGATATCAGTCGGCCGGCTAGACTTTGGACTTGCTTGAAAACCTCGTCTTTCCCGACGTTCGTGGCAATCTCCTTCAATCGCCCAATGTTGATAGGTTCAACGCACCCGTATTTCCCAGAACGGTCCACCACCTTAATGTGATCGGTGATGATACTATGATAGTTTGGGAGGGTTTCCCCAAAGTAGTCGAACGCATTTAGGTTTTCGTCAATATACACATTCCAGCGTTCCGGGCGGTAAAAGAACGGGATTTTGAGAAAGGTTGAATGCGTGATTAGTACGATAACGCCACCAAGGTCTGCGTTATTCAAGTAGGCAATCAGTCGAAGCATTACCCTATGGTCGCTACCATCCCTCGAATGGAATCGGAGTACGCTTACCTGAGGATGTTCACGGCTGATGCTATCGAAGGTCTCGTCGATCAAGTCGGTAGTGGGTTGAACGATAAGGCACTTCTGGCCGTTCAGTGCCATTTTCGATGTCTGTTCGATAATGGCGGTTGTCTTGCCACCTCCGGCTCGACGCGAATCAAAGCGGAAACGTCGCTCTACCGGCCCCTGTTCGGCACCCGCCGGCGTACAATCCTCGCTAAAGTGATCATGGAATACATAAGTCATAGTGTTGTCTGATGCTCATTTTATACACAAGCTCCTTGATTTCAGCCAACCGCGATTGCGTGAAGCATTATGCCACACACATGGATTGGGATTCTTGGATTGTGTAAGGACGTTTCAGTTGGCAACGTTCGCCGCAACCAACAATCCTAATATCTCTCATGATGTAAGTCCTGTCAATATTAACTTAGTTTGGAACCGACTTGCCGATATGACACATCTGATTGACTGGAAAACTCGTTATTATAGTTCGCCCAACATTCGCCCGGGGGTTTTCGGAGCTCTATGAAACGCCCGATTCGCGGTGATTGGGAAGGGCGCGGAACAATGATAGTGAGACCTGAGAAAATGGTCGATTAGGTCCCATTGACGGATACATCAGACTCTCATACAAACGGTCAAGCAAGTCGTCCTTAAGTCGTTGTTTTAGCTTGCAAGTGGATAGTATTCGGGAGTTCGATCCTCTCCACCGGCACCAGCCTGGCGCTCTGCGCAGCATCATCGTCCGCGACAAGACCGCGGTCGCCGCGTGCCCGCATCACCGCACCGACCGACCGCGGTCATCACGCGATATCCCACCGCGTACCGGCGCGCATAAGCTGACAAAGCGGCAGGCGCGGCGGCCCGCAACTCATGCCGCGCGCAGCGTCGCGAGGAAGCGGGTCACCTCCGCGCCGAGGTGGTCGGAATGGCGCGACAGCGCGGAGGCCGACGCGAACACCTGGGACGCCGGGCCCCCGTCTCCTCGGCGGCGCCCGCCACGCCGGCGATGTTGCTGGTGACCTCGCTCGTCCCCACCGAGGCCTGGGTGACGTTGCGCACGATCTCCTGGGTCGCCGCGCCCTGCTCCTCGACGGCCGCGGCGATCGTGGTCGCCATGGCGCTCATGTCGCGGATGCGCACCGCGATCCCGTCGATCGCCGTAACCCGTGGCCGACTGGATCTGCGCGATCTGCCCGGCGATCTCGTGGGTCGCCCGCGCCGTCTGGCTCGCCAGCTCCTTGACCTCGGCGGCCACCACGGCGAAGCAGCGGCCGGCTTCGCCGGCCCGCGCCGCCTCGATCGTGGCGTTCAGCGCCAGGAGGTTGGTCTGCCCGGCGATGCCGGAGATCAGCCCGACCACGTCGTCGATCTAGGCCGCGGCCCAGGTCAGGGCCTGGACGAGCTGCGCCGTCTCGTCGGCTTCGCCCATGGCCGCCTGCGCCAAGCTCGCCGAGCCCTGCACCTGCCGGCCGATCTCCTGGACGGAGGCACCGAGCTCTTCCGCGGCCATCGCGCCGACTTCGTCTCGGCGGCCCGCACCGGGCACCGTCAGGCCGACGTCGCCCTAGGCCAGGCGGCCCATCATGGCGGTCACGCCCGTGATCGGGCGGGCGATGCCGGCATGCGGCGGCGGCAGGGCGCCGGCCGCCGAGGACCGCAGACAGGCTCTCAGGACCGTCCCGGCGTCAGCTCTAATCGGACTCGACCGAGAATCGCTTCATCATCTCGGCGCGGACGTGTTCGCGGAAGACCCGCACCCGTGCCGGCAACTCCCGCCCCGCGAGGCTCACCGCGCGCAACGCGCCCCCCGCGGTCGCCCAGGGCGCGAGCACCCGCACGAGCGTTCCGCTCTCGAGGGCGCGCGCCGCCACCGCGCTCGGCAGGTGGCCGATGCCCGCCCCCTCCTGCGTCAGCCGGAAGACCGCGGCGAAATCGCTCGCCCGGATGGCGGGGTCGAGCGAGACCTGCTCGATCCGGCCGTTCCCGTCGTTGAGCAGGAAGCCCGTCGCGCCCGGCCGCTCCCGGGACAGGATCAGGTCGTGCTCCGCGAGCGCCGCGAGGTCCGCCGGCGCTGGATGCCGTGCGAGGTAGTCCGGGGACGCGTAGAGCCCGATCCAGAGGTTGACGATCAGCGCGGCCCGGTATCCGCTCTCCTCCGCGTCGCCGAAGCGCAGGGCGAGGTCGATCCGGTTGGCTGCAAGGTCGAGGCGCGCGTCGGTGTTGATCAGGTCGATGGTGATCTGCGGGTAGGCCCTGCGAAAACTGGTGAGGATTCCCGGCATGAGCTCGATGCCGAAGTCGACCGCGGTCGTCACGCGCAGGTGTCCGGCCGGGACGGTGCGGGCGTCGCGCGCGGTCTCGGCCGCGTCGTCGAGGAGCGCAAGGCTCTCCTGCGCCTTGGCGTAGAACGCGACGCCCTCGGCCGTCGGCGTCACGGCGCGAGGGTGCCGGGCCATCAGGGTGGCGCCGAGCGCCGCCTCCAGCCGCGAGATGCGCCGGCTGACGCTTCCCTTGGTCTCGCTCCGGCTGGCCGCCGCCGCCGTCACCGTGCCGAGGTCGATGACCGCGCAGAAGGCGCGCAGGTCGTCGAGGCGACCGCCGAAGGTTTCCGTTCTCGCAACCATGTAGTGCCGGATAGCAGGCTCAACCCCGGCCGCCAACGGGGCTAGGTGCAGGGTCAGTCGCGGGGGCGCTCGGCCCGGCCGTCGTGGTGGCGAGCCCCCGTCCACACCAAGGAGAAGTCCCTTGAAGTCCTTCCTCGTTTCCGGCCTCGCCCTCGCCCTGTTCGCGGGCACGCCGGCCCTGGCCCAGGCCACCCGCGACCCGGCCCAGATCCAGGCCGGCACCTACGCGGTCGATCCCGGCCACACCCAGGTCGGCTGGCGGGTGTCGCACATGGGCTTCTCGAACTACGCCGGCGGCTTCTCGGACGTCTCCGGCAGCCTCACGCTCGACCCGAAGAACCCGGCCGCCTCGAAGCTCTCGATCAAGGTCCCGGTCGCCTCGGTGACGACGACCAGCGCCAAGCTCACCGGCGAGCTCAAGGGCGACCAGTGGCTCGACGCCGGCAAGTACCCCGACATGACCTTCGTCTCCACCAAGGTCGCGCCGGCCGGCAAGGACCACGCGAAGGTGACGGGCGACCTGACGCTCCACGGCGTGACCAAGCCGGTGACCCTCGACGTGACCTTGGTCGGCGCCGGCGCCAACCCGCTCAGCAAGAAATACACGGTCGGCTTCGAGGCGACGGGGACGCTCAAGCGCTCCGAGTTCGGCGTGAAGACCTACGTGCCGCTGATCGGCGACGAGCTCCACCTGACCATCGCCGGCGCCTTCGAGCGTCAGGACTGACCGGTTCACAGGAGGATGGCCATGGCCCCCGTCGAGACGGCGCGACGCTACACGCTCGTGGCCATCCTTCTGCACTGGACGAGCGCCCTCTGCGTGCTCGTCCTGATCGGCCTGGGCCTGACCATGACCCATGCGGCGCTGGCGCCGATGCGCCAGTTCCAGCTCTATCAATGGCACAAGTCGGTCGGCGTCACGGTGCTGGCGCTGACGGTGCTGCGCGTCATCTGGCGCCTGTCGCACCGGCCGCCGGCGCACCCGGCCGCCATGCCGCCGCGGGAGCGTCGCGCGGCCTCGGCCGCCCACGGCCTGCTCTACCTGCTGCTGGTCGGGCTGCCCCTGACCGGCTGGGGCGTGGTCTCGCTCTCCCCGTTCAACATCCCGACCGTGCTGTACGGCTTCGTGCCGTGGCCGCACCTGCCGCTGGAGACGCTGGTCCCGGACCAGGCCGCGGCGGAAGGCGCCCTGAAGCAGGTGCACGCCTACGGGGCGTGGCTGCTGACGGCGCTCTTGATCCTGCATGTGGCGGCGGCGCTGCGTCACCACCTCGTCCTGCGCGATGACGTCCTGCGCCGCATGCTGCCGGCCCGCACGCCGCCGGCCCCGTCCGAATCCCTGGGATCGCCCCGATGACCCTGCGTCACCTCCTCCTCGCCGCAGCCCTGCTGGGCGGCCCGGTTCCGGCTGTCGCCGCCGAGTGGGCCGTCGATCCCGCCAAGAGCACCATCACGTTCGCGGGCGTGCAGGTCGGCGCCCCGTTCACCGGCCGCTTCGAGCGCTTCGACGCCAAGATCGCTTTCGACCCCGCCCAGCCGGAGGCCGGGCATGCGGTGGTGCTGGTCGACCTCGCCAGCGCGCGGACCGGCGACGTCCAGCGCGACGCGGCCCTGCCGCAGAAGGACTGGTTCGACGTGAAGAGCGCGACCCAGGCCCGCTTCGAGGCGACCCGGTTCGTCGACAAGGGCCACGGCGACTACGAGGCGGTCGGCACGCTGACGATCCGGGACAAAAGCCGGCCGCTGACGCTGCCCTTCCACCTGACGCTCGACAACGGGCAGGCGCACGCCACCGGCCATGTCGGCCTCGTCCGCACCGAGTTCGGCGTCGGCCAGGGCGCGTGGGCCTCGGGCCAATGGGTCGCGCTGGAGGTCGGCGTCGACGTGGACCTCGTCGCCGCGACCAAGCCGGGCCCCTGAACCACGGCCCCCGCGGGACGCCTGCGACGACCGGGGCCGGCGCACCGCGACGCGTCCTCACGCCGAGACCGCAGCGGAATCCGGCGCTGAAAGGATACGGACATGGCAAACATCGTCGGCGCGACGCGGCCACCCGTCGAGGGGACCGGCTCGCTGCTCGACACGGCGCCCTACCGTGTCGGAAGCGTCGCCCTCGTCGTCCGCGACCTCGACGCCCTCGCCGGCTTCTACCGCGAGGTCGTCGGCCTGACGACGGTCTCGCAGGAGGCCGACGTCGTGCGCCTCGGCGTCGGCGCGACGGTGCTGCTCGAACTCCGGCGCGACGCGGCGGCCCGCCCCTGGAACCCCGGGGAGGCGGGCCTCTACCACACGGCCTTCCTGCTGCCGAGCCGGGGGCACCTCGGCGCGTGGCTCGCGCATGCGAGGGAGCGCGGCGTCCGCCTGTCGGGGGCGTCCGACCATGTCGTCAGCGAAGCCGTCTACCTCGACGACCCGGAGGGCAACGGCATCGAGGTCTACGCCGACCGCCCGAGTTCGGCCTGGCCGAAGGAGCCGGACGGCTCGATCGTCCTGCGGAGGGACCGGCTCGATGTCGCCGCGCTCACCCAGGCCGCGTCGGGACCCTGGGCCGGCATGCCGCCGGGCGGGCGGGTCGGGCACGTCCACCTGCAGGTGGGAGAGATCGAGCCGGCGGACCGCTTCTACGCCGGGCTGCTCGGGTTCGACGTGATGATCCGCTACCCGGGCGCGACCTTCCTCGGCGCGGGCGGCTACCACCACCAGCTCGCGACGAACGTCTGGCAAAGCCGGGGCGCGCGCGAACGGCCCGCCGCCATGGCCGGCCTGGCCGAGGTGGTCCTGCTGGCCGACGCCCCGACGCTGGCGGCGGTCCGCGACCGCTGCCGGGACGCCGGCCTGACGCCGGACGAGGAAGACGGCGCGCTCGTGCTTCAGGACCCTTGGGGGACCCGATTCCGCCTGGTGCCGCAGGCGGGCGTTTTTCGCGAGAGCGAGCCGACGCGCATCCCGGCATCCTAGGGGCGACGCGGGAGCGACCCAGCTGCACGGACGGATGTCGGATCGCCACTCACGTGCGAACCTTGCGGATTGTAGCCTTCGCGACGGCCGGTCCGCCGGGTTGGTCGGAAGTCCGAACGATCGCTCGAAAGCCCTGTCCTCACCACTCCGACGCCATCGCGGGGATGGTTTCGGCGAGGAACGCGACCCAGGCCCGGGTCTTGGCGGCCGGGCGGCGGGTGGGGTGGGTCAAGGCCTGCACCCAGCCGAGATCCATGGTCGGCACGTCGAGGTCGATCTCGACCAGCGCGCCCCGCGACAGCTCGGCCGCGGCGACGAAGCGCGGCCCGTAGACGAGGCCCTGGCCGGCCGCCGCGGCGCGGACCAGCGCCTCCCCGTTGTTGGCGTGCATGCTGCCGCGCACCGGGACGACGACCTCCCCGCCGCGCCCGAAGCTCCAGGTCGAGGTGCCGGCCTGCGAGACGATGGTGTAGCCCAGGCAATCGTGAGCGGTGAGGTCCGCGAGGATCCGGGGCGTCCCCCGTTCGCGCAGGTAGCCGGGTGCGCCGCACAGCGCGATCCGCATCGGCGCGAGCTTGCGCGCGACCAGGCTGCTGTCGACGAGCCGGCCGATGCGCACCGCCACGTCCCACTTCTCCTCGAGCAAATCGACGTAGCGGTCGGTGAAGCCGAACTCGACCGTCACCCGCGGATGGCGCGCATGGAAGGCGGGTAGCAGCGGCGCGAGGTGGAGGACGCCGAAGGTCGCGGGCGCGCTCACCCGCAGCAGCCCCTCGACCTCCAGGGCGCGCGAAGCCGCCTCGCCCTCCGCCTCGCCGATCTCGGCCAGGATGCGCTCGGTCCGTTCCAGGTAGGCGGCGCCGGCCTCGGTCGGCGAGACCCGCCGCGTCGTGCGATGGACCAGCGCGGTCCCCAGCCGCGCCTCCAGCGCATCGATGTGCTTCGTCGCCATGGCCGCGGACATGCGCAGCTCGCGCGCGGCGGCCGAGATGCCGCCGAGGCGGACCACGCGGACGAACACCTCCATGCCGGTCAGACGATCGGCCACGACCTCGTACTCCTGGTGCGAGCAGATCGTCATACAATGTCGATTATCGTATCGGACGGCAAGGTCCATATCCCGGCTTGCGACAGGCGGCGCCCCCGAACCGGGCCTCCTCCCGGATGACCTCCGCCGACGCCGGACCCGCGTCCGATCCAACTGATCCAAGACGGAGTACACCCATGACCATCGCCGTGACCGGTGCCACCGGCAAGCTCGGGCGCCTCGTGATCGAGCGCCTGAAGGCCGAGGTTCCCGCCGACGCCGTCGTCGCGCTCGTCCGCTCGCCCGACAAGGCGGCCGGCCTCGGCGTCGCCGCCCGCGCCTTCGACTACGCCAAGCCCGACACGATGGCCGCCGCCCTGGAGGGCGTGGAGACGCTGCTGCTGATCTCGTCGAGCGAGGTCGGCCAGCGCGCCGTGCAGCACCGCAACGTCATCGAGGCCGCCAAGCGGGCCGGCGTCGGGCGCATCGTCTACACCAGCATCCTGCACGCGGACCGCTCGCCGATCAGCCTGGCCGAGGAGCATCGCGCGACCGAGGCGGATCTGGCCGCGTCCGGCATCCCCGCCACGATCCTGCGCAACGGCTGGTACGTCGAGAACTACACCGCCTCGGTCCCGCCGGCGCTCGCCAACGGCGCCTTCGTCGGCAGCGCCGGCGACGGCAAGCTGTCCCTGGCGTCACGCGCCGACTACGCCGACGCCGCGGTCGCGGTGTTGACCGGCCAGGGTCATGAAGGCCGCACCTACGAGCTCGCCGGCGACGACGCCGTGACGCTTTCCGATCTCGCCGCCGAGCTGTCGAAGGCGGCCGGGCGCGCGATCCCCTACCAGAACCTGCCGCAGGACACCTATGCCGGCATCCTCAAGGGCGCCGGCATCCCCGACGCCTTCGCCGAAGGGCTCGCCGCCTGGGACGTCGACGCCTCGCAGGGCGCGTTGTTCGACGACGGCCGCCAGCTCTCCCGGCTGATCGGCCGCCCGACCACCCCGCTGGCACAGGCGGTCCGCGACGCCCTGCCGGCCGCCTGAAGAAGGAAAACGTTTCGATGAAGACCATCACCTGTGGCGGCGCGCTCGGCCTCGACGGGCTCTCGATCGTCGACGGCCTCGATCCCGGCGCGCCCGGGGCCGGCGAGGTGCGCGTGCGCATCCACGCCAGCTCGCTCAACTTCCACGACCTCGCCGTCGTCACCGGGCGCATGAAGACCGCCCCCGGGCGCGTGCCGATGTCCGACGGCGCCGGGATCGTCGAGGCCGTGGGCGCGGGCGTCGCCGACCTGTCGGTGGGGGACCGCGTCGTCTCGACGTTCTTCGCGCACTGGATCGACGGCGAGCCCACAATCGCCGACTTCTCGACCACGCCGGGTGACGGCGTGGACGGCTACGCCCGCGAGGTCGTGGTCGCGCCGGCCAGCGGCTTCACCCGCGCGCCAGCCGGCTACAGCCACGCGGAGGCGGCGACGTTGACCACCGCCGGGCTGACGGCCTGGCGGGCGCTGGTGGCGAACGGCGGTCTCAAGGCGGGCGACAGCGTGCTGGTGCTCGGCACCGGCGGCGTGTCGATCTTCGCGCTCCAGATCGCCAAGGCGATGGGGGCGACCGTCATCGCCACCTCGTCCTCCGACGCGAAGCTGGAACGCGCCCGCGGGCTCGGGGCGGACCACCTCGTCAACTATCGCACCCGGCCCGACTGGGGCATGGCGGTGCGCGACCTGACCGGCGGGCGCGGCGTCGATCACGTGGTCGAGGTCGGCGGTGCCGGCACCCTCGCCGAGTCGATCGTGGCGGCACGGGTCGGCGGCCACATCGCGCTGATCGGCGTGCTCACCGGGCCGGCCGGCCCGGTGCCGACCGCGGCGCTGATGGCACGCCAGCAGAGGCTTCAGGGCCTGATCGTCGGCAGCCGCCGCCTCCAGCAGCAGATGATCCGCGGCCTGGAGGCGACGGGCCTGCGTCCGGTGATCGACCGCAGCTTCGCGCTGGACGACATCGCCGAAGCCTTCCGCCTGCAGCAGGCCGGCGGTCACTTCGGCAAGATCGCCCTCGAATATTGATCGCGCGGAAGAGACGGCCTCCGCTTCGATCGCGCGGAGGCCGTGTCACACCTCCGGCACCGGATACCGGCTCAGGTCCGGCTCCTTGGAGCGGCCGGCGGTGAAGCGTGCAACCAGGCGGCGGGCGGGCTTGGTGCTCGCGATGCGCAGGGCGCCGTGGAGCAGGCGGATGCCGAGGCGGGTGTTCGGGTTCATCAGCTTCGGCGCGATCTTGGGCACGCCCTGCCCGTCCTCGACCATCGGGCGCATCGCGCGCTCGTAGGCGGCGAAGGCCGCGGCGACGTCGTCGGCGGCGGCCAGCTCCGCGGCGAGGACGTAGGCGCCGGTGACGGCCAGCGTCGTGCCGATGCCGGCGAGCGGCGTGGCGCACCAGGCCGCGTCTCCGGTGACCGCCACGCGGCCGCCGGACCACCGCGGCATCCGCACCTGGCGCAGCACGTCGAAGTAGAAGTCCGCGGTGGCGTCGAGGCCGGACAGGACGCGCGCGGCCTGCCAGCCGGCGTCGGCGAAGCGTTCGCGCAGGTAGGCCTTCTGCCGGGCGGCGTCCCAATCCTGCTCGCCGCCCGGGGTCTGGCGCAGGGTCAGCATCGCGCGGGTGGTGCCGTGCTGGTCGGGACGCAGCGAGATGCCGCGCCCGCCCGGCGCGTTGAACCAGCGCCACATCCGGTCGTCGCCCGCGATGCGCGGGATGGTGAAGTAGGCGATGGTCAGGTCCATCCAGCGCGGGTCGGCCTCGCCGGGGAAGACCAGTTCGCGCGTGCTCGAGCCGACGCCCTCGGCGATCAGGACCGCGTCGTAGCGCGCGCTCGCCCCGCTCGCGAAGCCCGCCGTCACGGCGTCGGCCGCGTCGTCGATGCGGGTCACGCGGTCGCCGAAGCGGTAGGTCGCGCGCTGCCGGGCGGGCTCGTAGAGGAGCCGCGCGAGGTCGCCGCGCAGGATCTCCATCTCCGCGGTGGGGCCGTCGCCGAGGCTCGGATCCATCCGGAAGGCCGCGACCGCCCGGCCCTGCCGGTCGACCCAGGCGGTGCCCTCCTCGCCGGTGCCCTGCGCGAGGGCAGCCTGCTCCAGGCCCATGCGGCGCAGGACCGCGCGCCCGACCCCGCGGACGTCGACGTTCTGGCCGCCGTCCCGGAAGTCCGGCGCCCGCTCGACGACGGTGACGTCGAAGCCGGAGCGCCCCAGCCACCACGCCGCGGTGTTGCCGGCGACGCTGGCGCCGGTGATCAGGATGCGGCGGGGCATGCGGGGCTCATGGTGGACGGATCAGGGCCCCGCCGCGCCGGCGCGGTTGACCGCCCGCCGCAGGGTGCGGGACAGGTCCTCCACCGAGTAGGGCTTCTTCAGGAGCGGGAAGCCGTGGGTGCCCTGCTCGGCGATGACGTGGCTGTAGCCGGAGGCGAGCACGACCGGCAGGCCGGCTTGGCGGTGGCGGATCTCCCGCGCCATGTCGATGCCGTTCATCCCCGGCATCACCACGTCGGAGAACACCACGTCGAAGCGCGGGGACGCGGAGATCACCGTCAGGGCCTCCTCCGCGCTCATCGCCCACACGGTCTCGTAGCCGAGCTCGCGCAGGGCCTGGGTGGCGAAGGAGCCGACCTCCTGGTTGTCCTCGACCACGAGGACGCGGGTGCCGTGCCCGTCGGCCAGGGGCTCGGGCTCGCCGTCGTCCTCGGCCGCCACCGAGCGCCCGACCTCGCGGGGCAGGTACAGGGTGAAGGTCGTGCCCTCGCCCAGCGTGCTCTCGACCACGACCTCGCCGCCCGACTGCTTGGCGAAGCCGAACACCTGCGACAGGCCGAGCCCGGTGCCCTGGCCGACGCCCTTGGTGGTGTAGAAGGGCTCGAAGATCCGGTCGAGGTCGGCGGTCGCGATGCCGGTGCCGGTGTCGCGGACCGAGACGGCGACGAAGTCGCCGGCGACGCGGGGATGGGCGCGCACCGCCGGGATGGCGGAGGCGCGGCGGACGTTGATGTCGAGGCGGCCCTCCCCGTCCATCGCGTCCCGGGCGTTGATGGCCATGTTGACCAGCGCGGTGTCGAACTGGCTCGGGTCGGCGTCGATCAGGTAGGGCACCTCGTTGCCGCGCCCGTCGCGGTTGGCGGCGACGTCGGTGACCACGCGGATGCGGGCGCCGGTGAGCGTGCCGACCATGTCGGCGACCGAGGCGACGCTGCGGCCGACGTCGAACACCTCCGGGGTCAGGGACTGGCGCCGGGCGAAGGCGAGCAGCTGCCCGGTGAGCTTGGCGGCGCGGGTGACCGTGTCGGAGATCGCGCCGATGTACCGCTGGCGGCGCTCCTCCGGCAGGTCGGGGCGCTTGAGCAGGTCGGTCGAGGACCGGATCACCGTCAGCAGGTTGTTGAAGTCGTGCGCGACGCCGCCGGTGAGCTGGCCGACCGCCTCGAGCTTCTGCGACTGGCGCAGCTGCTCCTCCAGGGCGCGGCGCTCGGTGACGTCGCGGCCGGCGGCGTAGAAGTGGTCCTCCTGCGGGATCGCGTTCCACGACACCCAGCGGTAGCCGCCGTCGGCGGTGAGCATGCGCACGTCGAGGCTGTCCAGCACCTGGCCGGCGCGCAGCTGCTCGAAGGCGACGGAGGCGGCCGCCTTGTCCTCGGGGTGGACGTAGTCGCTGAACGAGGTGCGCACGAGCTCGAAGGCGGACCAGCCCAGCATCCCGTTCCAGGCCGGGTTGACCGAGCGGTAGAGGCCGTCGAAGCCGCAGACCACGAGGAGGTCGCGGCTGGCCCGCCAGACCAGGTCGCGCTCCGTGGTCCGGTCGCGGGCGGTGTCGCGCAGGACGCTCTCGGCCTTCTGCCGGTCGGTCACGTCGTTGAACAGCAGGGCGACGCGGTGCTGCACGGGATCGCCGATGCGCAGGGCCTGGACCTCGAACCAGCGGCCGAGCGCGACGACCCCGCTCTCGAAGCGGACGGCCCGGCCGGTCAGGGCGACCTTTCCGTAGGTGTCGAGCCAGCTCCGCTCGAGGTCGGGCACCACCTCGCTCACCCACTTGCCGACCACGTCGTCGAGGCCGGTGTGGCGCGAGAAGGCGGGGTTGGCCTCGACGAAGCGGTAGTCGACCGCGCGGCCGTCGGCGTCGAACCGCAGCTCGATCACGCAGAAGCCGGCGTCGAGCGCGTTGAACAGGGTGCGGTAGCGCGCCTCGCTCTCGGCGAGCATGCCCTCCTCGGTGCGGAACCGGGTGACGTCGAGCTGGCTCGCGAAGAAGTAGCGCAGGTGGCCCTCGGGGGTGAAGACCGGGCTGACGTAGAGCTCGTTGCGGAAGGTCGAGCCGTCGCGGCGGTAGTTCAGGATCTCGACGACCACGTCGCGCCGCGCGGCGATGGCGTCGCGCACCTTGGCGATGTCGGACGGGTCGGTGTCCGGCCCCTGCAGGAAGCGGCAGTTGCGGCCGATCAGCTCCTCGGCCGAGTAGCCGCACAGGACCTGGAACGCCCGGTTGGCGAACACGATCGGGTTGTCCGGCAGGTTCGGGTCGGTGACGATCTGCGGCATGCGGGTCTTCTCCGCCGCCGTGAACAGCAGGTCGACGTCCGCCCCGGAGGTGCGCTGGCCCTCCTGCGGCAGGCGCACATGCGCGGCGTTGCGCCCGCGCAGGCGCGCGACTTCGGCCTCGAGTCTCCGGTTCTCGCTGCGCAGGCGCTCGATCTCGTCGTCCATGCCGTCCATTTCCAGGGACATGTTCCGGGAGGCTCGCCGCCCCAGGACACCCGTTCGCGAACGGTCCGCGGCGACGGCGGAGCGCCCGTCCGGACGCCCGTGATGCCGCCGGCCTTCATGCGTCAGGCGATCGCCTCCGGTCAACGCGGGGGGCGCAGGGGGCATCGCGGACGGTCGCCGCAGGCCGATCCCGAGCGGTCGGAAACCGATGCCCGGCCTCCACGCCGGACCATCCGAGAAGGAGCAGGAAGCCTTGGCACCCGGCGTCGGATTTCCATCGCCGGACGCTGCGACGCAGCGAACGATCATCCCCTGTTGGAACGCGATCGGGCCGAAGGTGTTTTAAGTCCCATACGCATCACGACAGGAGAACTCGAATGCGCAAGCTCGCACTCGCTTCCACCGCGCTGCTCGGCCTCGGCCTGCTGGCGTCGGCGCCCGCCGAGGCCCGCGGCTGGGGTTACGGCGGCGGCTACGGTCACGGCGGCTACGGCTATCGCGGCGTCGGCTTCCGCGGCGGCTACGGCGGATACCGTGGCTACGGCGGATACGGACGCGGCTACGGCTACCGCCGCGGCATCGGCCCGGGCGCGGCCATCGGCCTCGGCATCGCCGGCCTCGCAGCCGGCGCGATCGTCGCGAATTCCTACGGCGGCTATGGTGGTTACGGCGGATACGGCTACGGCCGCCCGGTCGGCTATTACGGCGGCTACGGCTATGCGCCGGCCTACGGTTACGCCCCGGCCTACGGCTACGGCTACCCGGCCTACGGATACTGACGAACGGACGCGCGGGCGGGCATCGTCCGTCCGCAGCGGTTCATCGATCGAGGGCGCCCGACGCGAGTCGGGCGCCCTCCTTCGTGTTCGGTCGCGAGGTGAGCGCGGCGCGGCCGCCGGCCCGTCACCGGGCCGGGACCGCCATCCGGAAATGCAGCCCGGCGGCGTCGATGGTGCGCTCGAAGCGGCCGGCGAGGCTGCGCTCGATCGTCTGCTTGAGAAGGCGCGAGCCGAACCCGGTGCCGTCGGCCTTGGTGGTCCCGGACGCCGCGCCGGCCTCGGTCCAGTCGAGCGTCAGCACGTCGTCGGCGAACCGCGCCACGAGGTCGAGGGTGCCGCCGCCCGCCAGCGCGCCGTACTTGGCGGAGTTGGTGGCGAGCTCGTGGAAGATCATCGCGTAGTCGTTGACCTTGTCGCGCGGCGCCACGACCGCGTCCGCCACGTCCACGGTGATGTCGGCGCCGCGCAGGTACGGCGCCAGGATGCGCTCGGCGAGGTCGCGCAGGCGCACGTCGCCCTGGTCGGCCCCACTGGCGCGCATCGCCAGGGCGGTCGCCTCGTGCAGCACGCCGAAGCGCTGCGACAGGTCCTCGGCGAAGTTCGGCGTCGAGGTCGCCTCCCTTGCGACGATGGCGGTGAGCGCGCGGGCGACCGTGAACATGTTCGAGACGCGGTGGGCGAGCTCGGCGGTCAGCAGCCGCTCGGCCTCCTCGGCCCGCTTGCGGTCGGTGATGTCGAGGAAGATGGCCTGGACCCATTCGCCGACCCGGCCGGCCTCGCCGCCGACGCCGCGCGCCGAGATCCAGCGCGCGTCGGCGCCCTCGCCGATGCGGAAGTCGAAGCTGTAGGCGTGCGGGTCGACGGCGCTCGCCGCCCAATCGCGCATCATCGCCGGGCGGTCCTCGGCGTTCACCCGCGCGAACAGCGCGTCGATGCCGACCACCGGCTCCGTCGTCTCCCAGAACGCGCGGCAGAGTTCGTCGAGCTGGGCGAGGCGCCGCTCCGGCGACCACGCCCAGAGGCCGACGCCGCCCCGATGGATCGCCGCGGTGAAGCTCGCGAGCGTCCACGCTTCGCCGGTGAGATCCGTGCCCTGCGCCATGCGTCCTTCCGAATCGAGCTGTTCGCATCCTGCCGGAATTCGGCCCGGATGCAGGCGCGGCGCCGTCTCGACGGAAGGGAACTCGGATCCGGCGCCTTTGCTCCGGTCGCGATGTCGCGATGCGGCACCCGCACGAGACCGTCACGCGCGAGGGATGCAGTCGGGCGTCAGCCTTCGGCCCGCTCCACGAAGCGCCGGCATCCGAACACCTCGCTGTCGCGCGATCGCTGGAGGATTCCTTCGCGCGCAGCTACGCGCCCCCTCGATCCCGAGGGGCTTGTGGCCGGACACCCAGTCCCTGTCGGACGCCCGACCTCAGTGATGCCCGGCCATGTGACGGCCGATCGTGGCCACCTCGGCGGTGGCGGCCGGCGTCTCGTAGACGAGGCGGCCCTCCGACATCACCACGATGCGGTCGGACAGCTCCAGGATCTCGTCGAGGTCTTCGCTGATCAGCAGCACCGCGGCGCCGGCGTTGCGCGCGGCCACGATCCGGTTGCGGATCTCCGAGACGGCGGAGAAATCGAGGCCGAAGCACGGGTTGACCACGATCAGGAGGTCGACCGGGTCGGTCAGTTCGCGGGCGAGCACCGCCCGCTGCACGTTGCCGCCGGACAGGGTGGCGATCGGCGCTTCCGAGGAGGCGGTCTTCACCTTGAACCGCTCGATCAGGTCGCGTCCGCGCCGGGCCATCGCCCCCCGGTCGAGCCAGAAGGTCGGCTTGGCCGTGGGGTCGTCGCCGCGCCGGTCGAAGGCGCGAAAGCCCAGGTTCTCGACCACCGACATCCGCGGCGCGCAGGCGTTGCGCAGCGGCTCCTCCGGGATGAACCGGACTTTTCGGGCGCGGCTCTCGGCGCGGGTGCCGGCATAGGACGCGCCGGCCACCACCACCCGGCCTCCGGTGGCGCGGACCTGCCCGCCGAGCACGTCGGCCAGCTCCTTCTGGCCGTTGCCCGAGACGCCGGCGATGCCGACGACCTCGCGGGCGCGAACGCTGAGCGCGTCGATCGCGATGTGGCGCAGGCCCGAGGCGTCGGTGGCGGTGACGCCCGCGATGCGCAGGACCTCGCGGGCTTCGTCGGGCGCGCCGACGCGGGCGGCCGGCACGCGCACCTTGCGCTCGCCCATCATCATCGCCGCCATGTCGTCGCGGGAGAGTTCGCCGACCGCGCCGCCGCCGACGAGCTTCCCGCGCCGGAGCACGCTCAGGCTCCGGGCGAAGGTCTCGACCTCGCGGAACTTGTGGCTGATCATCAGCACGGTGAGGTCGCCGCGATCGGTCATCGCGCGGAGCAGCCCCAGCACCTCCTCGGCCTCGGCCGGCGTCAGGACCGAGGTCGGCTCGTCGAGGATCAGGAAGCGGGCTTCGAGATAGAGCTGCTTGACGATCTCGAGCTTCTGCTTCTCGCCCGCCGCCAGCTCCGCCACCGGCCGGTCGAGGTTCAGCCGGAACGGCATGCCGGCCATGAAGGCGGAGAGCCGCGCGCGCTCGCGGCCCCAGGCGATCACCGAGGGCGCGTCGGCGCGGCTGATGACGAGGTTCTCGGCTCCCGTGAGCGAGGGCACCAGCGTGAAGTGCTGGTAGACCATGCCGAGTCCGCGCCCCTGCGCGCCCTTCGGGTTGGTGATCTCGGCTTCGCGGCCGTCGACCAGCACCGTGCCGGCGCTCGGGGCGTAGAAGCCCATCACGCACTTCACCAAGGTCGACTTGCCGGCGCCGTTCTCGCCGAGCAGCGCGTGGAAGCCGCCGGCCGCGATCTTCATCGACACGTCGTCGAGGGCGGCGAAGGCGCCGAAGCGCTTCGTCATGCCGACGGTCTCGACGCCGATGGCGCGCGGCGGGACGGGCATCGGGACCGGGGCTGGCGACGTCATGGGCGGCCTCTCACGGCGCGTGGGCGATGATCGCGACGGGGCCGCCGCCATCCGGTCCCTGATGCTCGGCGCCGCCCGAGACGTAGAGTTCGGCATGGCCGACGAGGCCGGCGAGCACCCCGCCGACGAAGCCGCGGGCGTGGCGGGTCGCGGCGAGGTCGGAATCGGTGAGCATGGTGGTGCGACGCCCGCGCAGGCGCCCGTCCGACGGGGCCTCGGCCTTGGCCAGCAGCGCCACGAGCCGTTCGCGCTGGGCCGGCGCCAGCTGTCCCGCCGCGCCGAGGCCGAGCCGGGCCAGCGCGGCCCGCACCGGCTCGACGTCGAGGGCGTCCGCCATGGTGGCGTGGTCGATCCGCAGCGGGCCGGACCAGCCGGCGCCGCGCCCGAGCACGACGATCTCGTGGCCCATCAGCTCGACGCCGGCCGACGCCGAGGCGCGCGAGGAAGCGAGCGCAAAATCCCGGCCGATCGCGCCCTCCTCCAGCGCGCCGACCTCGCCCAACGCCGTGGCGATGCCCAGCGACGCGGCGGCGCGCGACAGGCCCATGGATTTCAGCGTGTCGGCTGTGGCGCAATCCGCGCCCCGGCCGCGCGCCGCGGCGATCCGCTCCGAGGTGAGGAGCGGGCACTTCACCTGGACGAAATGCACCTCGGCCGGGTCGGCGATGCCGGCGTCGCGCATCGCCGCGCGCACGCCCTCGGCCACCGACTCGACCTGGGCCAGGCGCCCGACCTCTTCGGGCGCCAGGTCGGCGGTGTGGGCGTGGCCGATGGCGAGGGCGCCGGGCTCGGCGGGTTCGTCCGCCTCGCGCACCTCGAAGACCGTGAGATGCGGGGACAGACCGCCCTCGGTGCCGCCCGACATCACCAGGCAGACCCGCTCGGAGGCCGCCTCGCCGGCATGCCGTCGGAGCAGGTCGCGGAGCGCGCGGGCGGCGAGCCCACGGGTCCAGTCGTTGACCAGGCCGTTGCCCTCGGTCTTGCCGAAGATGGCGACGACGGCGCCCGGCGCGATCCGGCCCTCCGCGATCGCGCGTTCCAGGCCGGAGACGTCGTCGGGGGCGGCGACGGCGATGCGGTGGACGACGGCGCGGCGCGTGCTCATGCGGCCGCCTGCGCGGTCACGGCCGCGATCACGGCGTCGGTGTCGGAGACCGCGCCGAACACGCCGCCCTGCATCGTCACCATGCGGAGCGCCGCCATGTGGTTCTGCGGATCGGTGGCGCCGCAGGCGTCGCCCAGCACCACGCATTCGAAGCCGCGGTCGTTGGCCTCCCGCATGGTGGTGGAGACGCAGACGTCGGTGGTGATGCCGGTGAGCACGAGGTTGCGGATGCCGCGGGTGCGCAGGACCAGCTCGAGGTCGGTGGCGCAGAACGCGCCCTTGCCGGGCTTGTCGATCACCACCTCGCCGGACAGCGGCGCGAGTTCGGGGATGATCTCCCACCCGGGCTCGCCGCGCACCAGGATCTTGCCGCAGGGCCCTGGGTCGCCGATGCCGGCGCCGATCCGGCGCGAGCGCCAGCGCTTGTTCTCCGGCAGGTCGGAGAGGTCGGGCCGATGGCCCTCGCGGGTGTGGACGATCGCGTAGCCGCGGCTGCGCATCGCGGCGAGCAGGCGGGCGATCGGCGCGATCGGCGCCCGGGTCAGCGACAGGTCGTAGCCCATCGCGTCGACGTAGCCGCCCGCCCCGCAGAAATCCGTCTGCATGTCGATGATGACCAGCGCCGTATTCGACGGCCGCAGGTCGCCGTCGTAGGGCCAGGGGTAAGGCTCGGCGGGGATGGTGGTGCCGGGCCGTGCGTCGGCGGAAGGAGGTCGATCGAAGCTCATGACGATGCCTCAGGGCACCGGCTTGCCGAACCGCTTTGTCGTAACAATTTCGACGTGACGATTCGCTTCGAATGGGATCTCGACAAGGCCGCGTCCAAGCTGCGCAGGCATGGGGTGCGGTTCGAGACGGCAGCGCGCGTCTTCACGGACCCGTTCGCGATCACCTCGGCGGATCGGATCGAAGATCGGGAGCTGCGGTGGCGGATCGTCGGGATGGCGGACGCGATCCGGGTGCTCGTCGTCGTCCACACGATCCGTGAGGCGACCGAAGCCGGCGAGGAGATCGAGGTCGTCCGCATCATCTCCGCCCGCAAGGCCGATCGTTCGGAAAGGCGAAGCTATGAAGACGAAGCTGGTTAGCTACGAGATCGACCTCGCCAACCCGCCGCCCCTCACCGAGACGCAGAAGGCAGAGCTTAAGGCACGCGCGGCGATGCCGGACGAGGCGATCGACGACGGCGACATCCCGCCCCTGACCGAGGCCTTCTGGGCGAACGCCGTGCGCAACCCGTTCTACCGGCCGGTGAAAACTTCCACGACGGTGCGGATCGATGCCGACGTGCTGGCGTGGCTGCGCGCGCCCGGGCGGGGCTACCAGACCCGCATCAACGCGATCCTGCGCCGCGAGATGATGGCGGCGCTGAAGAAGGGCTGAGGCCCTCACTCGGCCGCCTCCCGCGCGGCGGATGCGTTCGGGCTCGTCTGCCCGGCGCCGTAGGAGCGGGTCGGCGCGGGGAAGCCGCAGGCGGTGCCGTCCACGGTCCGGACCTGGTCCTCCCAGGGCACCCTGTACCGGCCGGCCGCGAGGTCGTGCATGTAGGTGTAGGGGCAATCCTGCGCGCCGCCCTTCACCGCCGTGTAGCCGCGGTGGCCGAGCTGGTAGATGTTGTTCTCGACGCCCCAGTGGATGCGGGCCTCGCGCACGAGGTCGGGCCGGACCTCCGCGGTGATGATCTCGTCGACGCGGCCGGTGGTGCCGTGGGCGACGATCGCCCCGTCGAAGTTGCAGACCATGCCCTCGCCCATCGAGTCGAAGGTGCCGTCCGAGCCGCACAGGCAGACGTTGGCGGTGACCATCAGGTTGCAGAAGGCGTTCGACTGGTTGGTGAAGCGCCAGGATTCGCGGATCGGCGCGGTGTAGCCGGCCGTGCGGATCATGATCTCGGCGCCCTTGTAGGCGCATTCGCGCGCCATCTCCGGGAACATGCCGTCGTGGCAGATGATCAGCGCGAGCTTGGCGCCCTTCGGCCCGTCGATCACCGGGATGCCGAGGTCGCCCGGCTCCCACGGCTCCACCGGCACCCAGGGGTGCATCTTGCGGTAGTACAGCTTCACCGCGCCGGAATCATCGACGATCAGGCCGGTGTTGTAGGGCGCGCCGTGGGGGTTGAACTCCATGATGGAGAAGCAACCCCAGATCCGGTTGTCGAGGCAGGCCTTGCGGAAGGCTGCCACCTCCGGCCCGTCCATCCGGCACATCAGCTCGGGCCGCGTGTCCATCGAGAGGCCGTGGAGCGCGTATTCGGGGAAGACCACGAGGTCCATCGTCGCGAGGTTCGCCCGCGCCTTGGCCACCATCGCGACGATCCGGTCGGTCTGCGCGCTCAGGTCGGCCGGCGTCTCGATCCGCGGCAGCTTGAGCTGCACCAGGCCGAGGACGACGCCGTTCGGGGATTTGTTCAGGCCGCCGAGACCATTCATGCAGAATCCTATTTCGAGAGGGAGAGCTCGCCCGGCGCGCCGGCCAGCGCCCGGTCGGGCGACGAGGTGGCGATCAGCAGGGCGAGCGTGAGGACGTAGGGGGCGGCGTAGTACAGGTAGTAGCCCTGCGTGACGCCGACCGATTGCAGCGCCGGGCCGAGCGCCCCGGCGCCGCCGAACAGCAGGGCGGCGGCGAAGCACGCGAGCGGGTTCCAGCGGGCGAAGATGACGAGCGCCACCGCCATCAGCCCCTGGCCCGACGAGATCCCCTCGTTCCACGAGCCCGGATAGTACAACGACAGGTAGGCACCGCCGATCCCGGCGAGCACGCCGCCGGCGGCCGTCGCGTAGAGGCGCACGCGGTCGACGTCGTAGCCCATGGCGCGCGCCGCGTCGGCGCTGTCGCCGACGACGCGCACGATCAGCCCGGCCTTGGTGTTGCGGAACGCCCACCACAGGAACACGGAGAGCGCGGCGCCCACCAGGAACAGCACGTTGACGCGCAACGCCGCCTGGATCTGCGGCACGTCCGACCAGAACCCGAACGGGATCGCCGGCAGCGGCGGGGCGGAGGGCTGGATGAAGGCCTTGCCGAAGAAGAAGGCGAGCCCCGTCCCGAACAGCATCAGCGCGATGCCGACCGCCACGTCGTTGACCCGCGGCAGGCGGCAGACGAACCCGTGCAGCAGCCCGAAGGCGCCGCCGGCCAGGCCGGCCACCGCGACGCCGGCCCAGGGCGAGCCGGTGAGCACGGCGGTGGCGTAGGCCGACATGGCGCCGAACACGAGGGTGCCTTCGAGCCCGAGGTTGATCCGCCCCGAGCGCTCGGTGATGGTCTCGCCGAGGCTGACGAACAGGAACGGCGTCGAGACGCGGATCGCGCCGCCGACCACCGCGATCAGGACGCTCCAGAGCCCGAGGTCGCCGTTCATCGCATGCTCCCCGCCGTGGTCATGCCGGCGCCCCCGCCGGCAGGGCGGCGGCCGCGCGCTTGGTCGCCCACAGGTGCGGGCTGAACAGGTGCAGGCGCCCGTAGAGCGTCTCGCTGGCCAGCACCACGAGGAACAGCAGCCCTTCGAGCACCAGCACGGTGGCGTCGGGCAGCTGCATCCGGCGCTGGATCAGCCCGCTCGACGCCTCGATCCCACCGAGCAGGAACGCGACCGGCATGATCGCGATCGGGTTCTGGCGGGCGAGGAACGCGACGAGGATGCCGGTGTAGCCGTAGCCGGCCGCCAGCGTCCCGTTGGCGGTCCCCTGCACCGCGACCACCTCGAAGAACCCGGCCAACGCCGCGAAGGCGCCACCGAGCGCGGTGAAGCCGACGATCAGGCGCCCGACCGGCAGGCCCTGGATCTGGGCCGCGCGCACGTTCCCGCCGGCGATCCGCGCGGCGAAGCCCAGCGTCGTGCGGTCCATCAGCACGTAGGCGACGAGGCAGGACAGGACGCCGACCCCGAGGCCCCAATGCACCCCGATCCCCGGCATCGGCGCGAGCATGAAGGCGTCGCCGACGGGCAACGTCGAGGGCTTGTTGAGGCTCGCCGGATCGCGCAGCCAGCCTTCGATCAGGTGGTTGGAGAGCGCGATGGCGATATAGGACAGGAGCAGGCTCGCGATGGTGGCGTTGACGCCGCGATAGGCCTGAAGGAAGCCGACGGCCCCGATCCAGACCGCGCCGACGAGGGCGGCGGCGAGCGCCATCAGCGGAATCGCGAGCGCGGGCGGCAGCGCGGCCAGCGGCTGGGCC